>JBAUGM010000183.1:0-18060 GCA_049679725.1 Tepidisphaeraceae bacterium | reverse complement strand
GGGTGAGCAACGAATGGAATCCGCAACTCGCACCGCGCGCGGGCGAGCATGTCTTCCCCGGCGGGATCTACCGCGACGTCCACCTGCTTGTCACCGACCCGCTGCACGTGGCTTGGCACGGGACCCTCGTCACGACGCCGCAGGCCTCACCCGAGTACGCCGTCGTACGTATCAGAACCGAAGTGCGCAACGACTCGCCCGTCCCCACTACGTGCAAGGTCGAGTGTCGCGTCATCGACCGGACATTTCGTGTCGTCGCTGCCACAATCGAGACACGCGTTGTCCGTGCCGGCGAAACCGTCGAGTTCGATCAAACGACGAACCCAATCGCCAAACCGCTCCTGTGGCAGCCCGACAACCCGCAGCTTTACCTCCTCCACACGCAAGTGCTCGACGGCGAACGGCTGGCCGACCGCTACGACACGCGCTTTGGCATCCGCTCATTCCAGTGGACCGCCGACCGCGGGTTCTTCCTCAACGGCGAGCATCTCTACCTGCGCGGCGCGAACGTGCACCAGGACCATGCGGGTTGGGGCATCGCGATCACGCGAGCCGCGTGCGAGCGCGACGTGCGGCTGATGAAGGAGGCGGGATTCAACTTCGTCCGCGGCGCGCATTACCCGCACCACCCCGCGTTCGCGGACGCATGCGACCGGCTGGGGATGCTCTTCTGGTCGGAGAACTGCTTCTGGGGGAAGGGCGGGTTCGGGCCGGAGGGTTACTGGAGTGCCAGCGCGTACCCGGTGAACGAAGCCGACATGCGGCCGTTCGAGGAGAGCTGCAAGGACGCGCTGCGCGAGATGATCCGCATCAACCGGAACCACCCGTCGATCGTCGCGTGGAGCATGACGAACGAGGCGTTCTTCACGTACCACCTCCACCGCGCGAAGGGGCTGATGTCAGATCTTGTCGCGCTCAGCCACACGCTCGACCCCACGCGCCCGGCCGCCATCGGCGGCGCGCAGCGTGGCGATGTCGACACGCTCGGCGACGTCGCGGGCTACAACGGCGACGGGGCGCGGCTCTTCCTGAACCCCGGCGTGGCGAACATGGTCAGCGAGTACGGCGCGATCAGCAAACCGCACGACGCGTACGACCCATTCTGGGGCGAGTTGCAGACGCAGCGTTTCCCGTGGCGCGCCGGCCAGGCGATCTGGGCGGGCGCGGACTACGGCTCGATCGCGGGACGACAAGGACTGAAAGGCATCATCAACCACCAGCGGCTGCCGAAGCGAAGCTGGCACTGGTATCGCAACGAGTACCTCGGCATCGCCCCGCCGTCGGCGCCGATCGACGGAGTGCCCGCGAAGCTACGCCTCGAAGCAGATAAGACGACGATCGTCGGCGCGGATGCGACTGATGACGTGCAACTCATCGTCACCGTTCTCGACGCGAACGACCGGCACCTGCGCAGCACGCCGCCGATCACGCTGACGATCGAGTCGGGCCCGGGCGAGTTTCCGACGGGTCGCGCGATCACCTTCGCCGCGGATTCCGACATCGGCATCGCGGACGGGCAGGCCGCCATCGCGTTCCGCTCGTACCGCGGCGGGCGGTCGTTGATCCGCGCGAAGTCGTTGGGCCTCGCAAGCGCGTCGATCGAGATCACGACCGAAGGCGAGCCTGCGTTCGCCGAAGGCGTGACGCCGCTCGTTTTGGATCGCCCGTACATCCCGCCGCCGGTGTCCGAGGCGGCGAAGCGGGCGATCGGTAACGCGGTCAACGTCGCACTGAATCGGCCGAGCCGGGCGAGCAGTGAAGCGAAAGGCCACCCCGCGCGGTCTGCGAATGACGGGGATCCGGCGACGTGCTGGCGCGCGGGCAAGCCACTGGGCGATTGGACGGTCGATCTCGAAGGCTTCTATCAACTCGCCAGCTTGCGATTGGCGTTCCCCGAGGAGGCCAACGTTCGATTCGTGGTCGAGCTGTCGACGGACGCCCAATCGTGGACCGTTGCGATTGACCGCAGCGGCACGGAGAACACGCGGGCGGTGTGCAGCGACGTCTTTCCGCCCGGCGCGGTTGCGCGGCACGTGCGCGTGAAGTTCCTGCACGTCCCCTCGGGCGTGACGGCCGGACTCCGCGACATCGAGGTGATCGGCGTGCTATCGGTCCGCTGACATGCGGTCAGATGAGATTGACGAAACGTCCACGGTTTCGCTTCGCGAGATCGCGCCACCCCGCGGAAGCAGGTCCGCACAGGCATCGAAAACCATATCGACGCTGATGCCGGTCATGCACTTGAGATGGCCGAGCGGACAGATCTTCTTGTGACACGGGCCGCAATCGACCGGGATTTGCAGGATGCGTTCGGCTGCGTAGCTGGTGGCGGTCCACTCGGCGAACGTCGGGCCGAAGACGGTGACGATGGGGACGTTGAAGGCGCGGGCGAGGTGGCGTGGGCCGGTGTCGTTTCCGAGCAGCAGGTGGCAGCGCTTCATCAGGGATTTGAGCTCGCCGAGGTTGAGCACTGGGCTTTGCAGGTTGACGGCCGGATGCCGCATGGCGGCGATGATGGCCTGGGCGAGCGGCTCTTCGCCCGGGCCGGGGCTGATGACAACGGCGGCGCCGCGCGTTTCGATCAGCCGGTCGGCGACGGCGGCGAAGCGTTCGGGCAGCCAGACCTTGGACATGCCGAATTTGGCGCCGGGGCAGATGAGCACGAGCGGGTGATAGTTCGCCAGGCTGTGCTCGCGCAGCCGGCGCTCGACGGCTTCGTCGCAGTCGGGCGTGGTGAACAGTTCGAGGCAATCGTCAGGCCGCGGGCAACCCACGGCCGCCACCAGGTCGGCGAGATACTCGACGAACGGCATCGGCTGATACACGCCGTTGACGCGGTTCTTCACCGGCATGCGATCGGTGAGCAGCCAGCCGCGGCCGTCGCGGTGGTAGCCGATGCGCCGGCGGGCGCCGGCCTGCCAGGCGATCAGGGCGGCGCGGAACGCGTTGGGCAGCAGGATGGCAGCCTCAAAGCGCTCGGATTTCAGCGAACCGACGACATCGCGATACGCGCGGTGCCAGGGTTTGCCGCGGGCGCGCGGCGGCCAGGCGATGCACTGATCCATCCACGGCCCACCGCGGAGCAGCTCGCGCAGGTACGGCTGGTGCAGAAACGTGATCCTCGCCTGCGTGAAGTGAGATCGCAGCACGCGGTACACCGGCGTGGCCATCACGCAATCGCCGACCCAGTTGGGCAAGACGACCAGCAGTGACCGGACATCTTTGGGAATGGGCCGGACGCGGTGCGCGGGCATGCGAGCATGTTAGGGGTCGCCGCGCGCGGCGTCGAGGCGTTGTCAGACTGGCGCGCTTCTGCGATGCTCGGGAGGGTGAGCAGCCAGAAGATCTTTGCGAATCCGCACGACCTGCTGCCGCTGGTCAACGCGCTGCGCGCCGCGGGCAAGACCCTTGTTTTTGGCAACGGGTGCTTTGACATCATTCACGTCGGGCACGTGCGCTACCTGCGCGCGGCCAAGGCGCTGGGAGACGTGCTGATCATTGCCGTGAACACGGACGAATCGGTGCGGATGGGCCGGCCGGACCGCATGCCGATCAATCCTGACCATGAGCGCATGGAGGTGATCGCCGCGCTCGCGCCGGTGGATTACGTCGTTCCGCTGGCGGATCGATTACCGAATGCCCTTTTGGAGCTGTTCCAACCGCACGTCCAGGCCAAGGGGACCGATTACACGCTCGCGCTAATGCCGGAGCGCGTGGTGGTCGAGGCGTACGGCGGCCGGATCGAGTTCGTCGGGGACGAGAAAGGCCACAGCAGCAGCGAACTGCGCGCGGCGCTGGAAAGCCGGCAGAAGCGTTGATACGCATCAGGATTGAGGCGTGCGTGCGTGACCTGTCCCGCGAATCAACCCTGATTCGTATGATTCACAGGAAGTAGTCGGGCGCGCTTTCGGTGTCGGCCGCGAGCAGGTCGAGTTGCTGGGGGTTCTCGATCAGATCTTCAATCCACCAGTTCGCGTCGTTGTACAGGCAGGTCACCTCCGCGCACGTCGTGGTGGCGTTGAACGTGGCGATGCGCTGCGCGACGTTGCGGCGCGTATCCGCGAAGGACGCGGCATCGGCGTAGGCGTCTTTGCTGCCGAGGCCGCCATGCGGCTGATTGCGGTACACGGGGCAGTTGTAGGTGCCGAGCGGGCTGAGCACCTGGCGGAAAAACTGCATGTGGCACTGCTGCGGCTGCTGGCCGAAGTGCTCGAACTGTCGGCTGGAAAACGCCTTCATGCCGGTGGTCTCGAAGACGCGGAAATCCGGCGTGGCCAGTTTTTTCGCTTCCGCCACCTGATCGCGAATGCGGGCGATGATGTCGTCCAACTGGTCGCGGTCGCGATCGACGCCGATGACCTCCGCGTTGTTGACGTCCGCGCGGGACAGGAACGGCTTGAAGCCGATGTAGCTGAACTGGTGATCGCGGGCCAGCCGGGTGGCCTGAGCGATCTCGTGCAGGTTCTCGACGATGCTCAAGTGGTTCACGGTCGCGCCGCGCCAGGTCACGATGTAGGAAAACCCCACGGTCAGGCGCGGATTGCGTTGCTTGATCACCGGAACCAGGGCGCAGATCTGCTCGAGCGTGATCGGCTTCTTCGGCTTGTGCATCTTCTGGAAAGTCGCATCGGTGCCGGAGTCGAGCGACAGGCGAACCCAGTCGTTCTCGTCGAGGCAATCGCACATCTCGGCGATCTTCTGGTTGCCGGCGCCGTTGGAGACGATCGCCACCTGCAGGCCGAGCGACTTCATGTAGCGGATGGAGTCGGCGAAGTACGGATAGAGCGTGGGCTCGCCCCCGCCGATGACGATCACCGACTTAAGGCCCTTCTCCGCCATGGTCGCCAGCGAGGAGAGAAGCTTCGCATGGTCGAACTTGATCCCCGTATTGAGGATGTCCATGTCGATGCAATGGTCGCAGGCGTAGTTGCAGGCGGTGGTCAGGTCGAGGTTGATGGACAGCGGGGCCATATCGGGCACCCGATCGGGATCGAAGGTCGCGGTCGCGGCCTGGCCACTGCGACGCGCGGTTTGCCACTGGACGTAGGACCGCAGTGCTGCAAGGGCCTGCGGCTGGCGGAGCTTGGACGCGAAGTTGTGGATTTGGGCCAGTTCGATCTGGGCGCCAAAGCTCTCGGGGCTGGCTTGGCCTGCACCGCGGGTGGTGATCACGGGTAGATTGATGGCTTTGGTCACCGGTGATCCTCCCACCGCCTCAGGAATCCATGTTCGAGCTTGCGGCGCGCACCGCGTCGTGAAACACGGTAAGCAGTTCCCGGTCGTGGTCAAGTGAAAGGGGCATCATGCCGAACTCATCCTGCGGGAATCCCCTGCGTCGTTCCGCCTGCGATACTCATTCGGCGAGCAGCCGATCACCTGCTTGAAGACGCGATGGAATTGCGGGTAGCTGCCGAAGCCCGCTCGCAACGCCGCAGACATCATGTTCATGCGCTGGCCGGCGCCGTAGAGCGTCAGGAAGCGCTGCAGGTTGATCTGCTGGCGATAGCGGACGAGGGAGACGCCGGTCTGGCGCTTGAACAATCGACTCAAGCGCGAGGGGCTGAGGCCGGACCGCTCGGCGAGGTCGTCGAGCGAGAGCGTCGGGTCCGACCCATCGTGCTCACGGATCAGCGCGGCGGCGCGCTCGACGGCGGGATGCAGTGCCGATCCCAGGGCCAGCTCGTTGGCGCCTTGAAACGATGACCATGCGGTAAGCAGTGCGTACGCCAGCCCGGCGTTGAACCGCTGCGGGTCCGTCGCGGCGTCGTGCAGGTCCGAGAGCAATCCGACGAGTCGCGCCGAGGTCTGGTCGTCCAGCCGACGGCAGAACGTCCCCGCGGGTGACGGTTGGCGCAGCGCCAGCGTCTGCGGCGACGTCGCCGCGCGGCGCAGCAGCGGCGGGCGGAAGACGGCGATCCACATCTGGTAGTTCGGCGACTGCTCGAGCAGCACGTGCTCCTGAGCGGGGAACAGCCACACGAGCGTCCCCCGCCGCAGGTCGTAGCGTCGGTCGCCGACGAGATAGCTCGCGCTGCCGCTCGTGACGAGGTTCAGCTCCAGCTCTTCATGGCGGTGCCGACGAAAGACGTGGTTGGCGAAGCGGTACCGCCAGGCCCAGCCGTCCAGCCCCTTCGGCAGTGACAGGATCTCGCGCACGCGACAAAAAATGATAACAAGTCGGCGAGGGATGAGAAGACGGGTGTCCCGTCGAGGAACGATGATGCTCCACATCATCCTGAGGTACTCCGAAGGATCCAGCCACGAACACGAGGGCCGTTCATCCTCGGCTAGATCCTTCGGAGTACCTCAGGATGACAGATGACAGACGGAGCACAATCGCGCGAAAGGAACTTCCAATGTCTGCCACTACCATCGACGCCCCCTTCCAAGTCTCCCAAGAGCAGAAGCGCCAGTATCGCGAAGAGGGTTACTTCATCCTCGAGCGCGTCATCCCGCAGGCGCAGCTCGAAACTCTCCGCGACGAGTGCCAGCATTTCATCGAGCGTCTGAATGCCGAGATGGACGCCGAGGGCGTGACCGTGAAGGGCATCAACCACCGCGACAAACGCTACTTCATCGCCCGGCGGCACAGGGATAGTGCGAGGCTGCGCGACTTCCTCTTCGGCGACCTGATGGCGGAGATCGTGCGCTCGACGGTCGGCCCGGAGGCGCACCTCTTCGTCGAGCAGTTCGTCGTGAAGATGGCCGAGGTGGGAATGAAGTTCGCCTGGCACCAGGACAGCGGGTACGTCGGGCACGCGCACCCGGAGTACCTCAGCGCGTGGGTCGCGATGGATGACATGTCAGAGGCGAACGGGACGATCTACGTCCTGCCCTACTCCCGCGCGGGGGTGCGCGACACCGTCAAGCACGTGAAGGAGGCGGGGACGAACGACATGATCGGCTACCACGGCGACGATCCCGGCGTCCCCGTGATCGTCCCCGCCGGGAGCATCGTCTGCTTCTCCAGCAACTGCTTCCACCGCAGCGGCGCCAACAGGACCGACCGGCCCCGGCGGAGCTACCTGTGCCAGTACTCGCCCGCGCCGATCCTCACGAAGGACGGCAGCAAGCCTTGGTGCGACGCGGTGCCGTTGCTGAAGGACGGAAAGAACGTGTTCGCGTGGCCAGGGTGAGACGAGCACGCTGCCGCACGGTTGTGGTAACTTCCGCCGGGAATCGGGCACAGATCACACGGGAGGTATGGGCATGAAATTCAAAGTCACCGGGGCGAATCGGGACACCGGGGCGCGGATGGTGCTGGAGTTCGAGGCCGAGAGCAAGGCGGCGGCGGAGCGGAAGGCACACCAATCGGGCATGAGCGTCAACCGCGTCGAAGACGTCTCCGATGGGCACGTCGCTCACGCGATGGAGACCGGCGGGAGCGGGCGCAAGGTGTCGGGGATGCACCCGTTTTTGAAGCTGATCATCCTCGTGGCGATCCTGGCGGCGCTGTGGTACTTCGTGTGGCCGCTGGTGCGGACGCGGATGTGATCGCCGCGCGGTGCAAAGGGCGGAACGCGTCATCCCGAGGTAATCCGAGGGATCTCGGGGTCCAAGGCGGCTTGCCGAGATCCCTCGGAGCACCTCGGGATGACATGTCAAAGAAAGACATGAGCCACCGTCGAAGGAAACGGGCGCCGTTGCGCTGGACGCGCGCGAGCGGCGCCGCAGCAGCCGATGACTCCCCCGCCGGGGTCGCGGGCAAGTCGGTCGTCATCAACGGCGGAACGACGGGAATCGGCTTCGCCACCGCGAAGCGGCTGGCGGCGCAGGGCGCGCGGGTCCTGCTGTTCGCGCGCGATCGCGCGGAAGTCGACGATGCCGTCGAACGCGCGGCGGCCACAGGCGGCGAAGTGTATGGCGTCGCCGCCGACGTCACCCGCCCGCGCGAGGTCATCCGCGCATTCAAGGAAGCCGACAAGCGCTTCGGCGGGCGCCTCGACATCCTCATCAACAACGCCGCCACATCGGGTCACGCGCTGCTCGAGAGCGACTACGACGCCTGGCGGAAGACGCTCGACACGAACCTGCTCGGCTACCTTCATTGCGCGCGCGAAGCGCTCGACCGCATGCGCCCGCGCAAGGACGGCCACGTCCTGATGATCGGCTCGATGAGCGCCGACCTGCGCGAGCCGACCAACGACATCTACACCGCGACCAAGGCCGCCGTGCAGGCGCTGTGCGAGGCGTTGCGGAAGAACGTCAACCGGGACGGCGTGCGCATCACGCTCATCGAGCCCGGCGCCGTCGACACGCCGCTGCAGGGCAAGTCGCGGGCGCGGAAGGATCGGAAAAAGCGCGCGATGGAAATGCTGGAGCCGGACGACATCGCCGCGTGCATCGTCTTCGCGCTGAGCCAGCCGAAGCGCGTCGACGTCGTGCAGATGCAGGTGAGGCCGTTGAAGCAGTTGATCTGAGGAAGGCGTGAAACGTGAAAACGAGGCGTGAAACGTGAAAACGTGAAACGTGAGAAGATCCGTTTGGTCACGTTTTCACGTTTCACGTCTTCACGTCTTCACGTTTCACGCGCCACTTTTCCACCACCCCATCGTGCACATCCCGTGGATAACTTGGCCCTGCCCACAGCCCAGCGCGGGCGATCAGATTTAATCTGTTACCCTAACCCCCGCAGGTTCAATTTGTTAACGTTCGGCTAGGTTCCCATTGCCCTAGATTTAGTAAAGTTCTCGTTGACCACTACCAGATGTAGTGTATAAATCGTCCGGGCTGCGACCGATGCAGCGGGTTGGTGCCGAGGCCGGTGTTTGGCGTCCGGTCGGGTGAATCGGCACCGGAATTGCAGTGGGCAACGGGTCGCTCTTCCCCCTCGGGTCGAGCGGTTCGCAGGACTATCATTTCGTCGTCAGGATGATGGCGAGCGACTAATCGAGACGGAAGCGGCGGCGTTCCCGGTGCGAGCGAGGATGGCTCGCGCCGCGGGTGGCTCGTCGCCCTGTGCAAGCCATCTCCGGCAACTGAGCCAACCATGGGCATTCTTTGCGACACCCAAATCCGTGAACTCATCGGCATCGAGCCGTTCGAAGACAACGTCAAGCGCCCCGGCCGGGTCAGCTACGGCGTCTCCAGCTATGGCTATGACATCCGCGTGGGCTCGATCTTCAAGATCTTCACCAACGTGAACTCGGAAGTGATCGACCCGAAACGCTTCTCCGAGCGCTCCTTCGTCACGATCGACACCGACGAGACGGGCAAGGACCACGTCCTGATCCCGCCGAACAGCTTCGCGCTGTGCGAAACCGTCGAGTACGTGAGCATCCCGCGCGACTGCCTGGCCATCTGCGTCGGCAAGAGCACGTACGCGCGCTGCGGGATCATCGTGAACGTCACCCCGATCGAGCCGGAGTGGCGCGGGAAGATCACGCTGGAAATCAGCAACACCACCCCCCTGCCGGCGAAGATCTACGCGAATGAAGGCATCGCGCAGCTCATCTTCCTCAAGGGCGAGCGGGTGTGTGCCGTCAGCTACGCGGACAAGAGCGGCAAGTACCAGGACCAGCCGGGGCTGACGTTGCCGAAGGTGGATTGAACCCGGGGAGTTGTCATCCTGAGGTACTCCGAAGGATCTAGCGGCGAACGTAAGGGCCTCTCATCCACAGCCAGATCCTTCGGAGTACCTCAGGATGACAAACGAATCGAAGCCAAGGGAACGATGCTGTCAGTCGCCCGCATGATCGCCCTTCTCGCCGCGTGCACCTGTGGCTCCGGGTGCGCGGCGGGAAAGGGCGCGACGAAGCACGACGACCAGCGACCACAGGAGGACCTGTCGACGGCGCAGCCGGCCAAGCCGGTCCTGAAGGAGGAAACGTTCTCCGCCCCGGTCGTCGTGAAGTCGGCGTTGCCCGAGCAGCCCGTGCGGGAAGGCACGGCCCCGCTGATCTACCTGCTGCCGGCGAGCGGGTCGGTGCGGATCATGGACAAGACGATGGACAAGGAACTGGCGGCGGTGTCGGTGGAGGCGCGATCGATCATTCGCATCGACGATCTCACCGGCATCTCGCTCGGCAAGGAAACGCTCCTGCGGGGGCCGCTCCCCGCGGGGCGCGAGTATCAGATTTACCTCTCGACGGGCTCGGGCAACACGGTCGAACGCACGGTGACGAGCCCGGGACGGTAGGAAATAAGGATGAAGGCAGAAGGATGAAGGATGAAATCGGAGTCGGGGAGAAAAATAGCTCCCGTCCCTGTTTTTCGTCCCCCATCCTTCCTCCTTCCTCCCGCTGAACAGACAAGGAGGATCGGTATGCCCGCACCTATCTCGAGACGAGTTGTGCTGCTCGCAACGTTTTCTGTCGTCGCCGCGATGGTCGCCGCCGGGTGCGAGTCCAGCGGCGATTCGAAGGACGACGGCGGCACGTCGATCAGCGACATCACGATCCCCAAAGATGTGGAACTCGTCGCGCAGGGTCGCGACGAACTGAGCTACAAGGCCCGGCTCGACGGGCGGATCTACGTCTACGACGTGACGGCCGAGACGCCGCTCTTCACGACGCCGGTGCAGCGCGGGCAGCGCTTCACCATCGCCCCGGCCGAGGACCGCGCCGCAATCGACGGCGCCGACGTGTTTGAGGGCAGCATGCACACGCGCAACGAGCATAAGATCTACTTCCTGCCCAAGAAATGACATCTCGGCGACTCGCCCCTTCCCGCGGCCGTGCGAACGGCGCCGCGGGGACAGGGACTTGTCGTCTGTAAAACCAGGATCAGCCGTTCGCCGGTTCAGGCTCCGAACCGTTTGTAAGAAAGAGAAGGATCGCGCCATGAAGATCACCCGCCGCTTTACCACCGCCGGACAAGACCCCTTCGCCAGCGTCACGTACGAGAAGCGCACCAGCCGCATCGCCAACCCCGATGGCTCGGTCGTGTTCGAGATGAACGACGCGGAGATTCCCAGGCAGTGGAGCCAGCTCGCCACCGACATCATGGTGAGCAAGTACTTCCGCAAGGCCGGCGTTCCGCAGACGGACGCGAACGGCCAGCCGCTGCGCGATGAGAACGGCAACATCGTCAACGGTCCCGAGAAGTCCGCGAAGCAGGTCGTCAACCGGTTGGCCGGTTGCTGGCGCTACTGGGGCGAGAAGCACGGCTACTTCGACACCGCCCAGGACGCGCAGGCGTTCTACGACGAGCTCTCGTACATGCTCCTGCACCAGATGTGCGCGCCGAACAGCCCGCAGTGGTTCAACACCGGGCTGAACTTCGCCTACGGCATCACCGGGCCGGCCCAGGGTCATTACTACTGCGACCCGCGCAGCGGCGAGATGAGCAAGTCCAAGGACGCCTACTCGCACCCGCAGCCGCACGCCTGCTTCATCCAGTCGGTCAAAGACGACCTCGTCGGCGAGGGCGGCATCATGGACCTCTGGACGCGCGAGGCGCGCCTCTTCAAATACGGCAGCGGCACCGGCTCGAACTTCTCCCGCCTGCGGGGTGAAAACGAAAAACTCTCCGGCGGCGGCAAGTCGTCGGGCCTGATGAGCTTCCTCCGCATCGGTGACCGCGCCGCCGGCGCCATCAAGTCCGGCGGCACGACGCGCCGCGCCGCCAAAATGTGCTGCCTTGACCTCGACCACCCCGACGTCGAACAGTTCGTCAACTGGAAGGTTCGCGAAGAGCTGAAGGTCGCCGCGCTGGCCGAGGGCATCAAGCACCTCTCGCCGGAGCAGAGGGAGACCGCCAGGAAGCTGGGCCTCAAACTCGACTACGACTTCAACGGCGAGGCGTACTACACCGTCTCCGGCCAGAACTCGAACAACTCCGTCCGCATCCCCAACCGCTTCTTCAAGGCGATCGAGGAGGACGGCGACTGGAACCTCACCTACCGCAACAACGGCAAGGTCGCCAAGACGATGAAGGCGCGCGACCTCTGGGAGCAGATCGCCTACGCCGCCTGGCGCTGCGCCGACCCCGGCGTGCAGTACGACGACACGATCAACCAGTGGCACACCTGCCCCAAGTCCGGCCGCATCAACGCTTCAAATCCGTGCGTGACGGGCGACACCCGCGTCCTCACCCCCGGCGGCATCTGGCGGCGCATCGACCAGATGATCCACCTCCCCTCCCGCGTCATCACCAACCTGAACGAGCAGGAGATCCACGTCACCGATGGCGCGTTCCCCACCGGCACGCAGGAGGTCTACGAGCTCCGCACCGCCGGCGGGTACAACGTGAAGCTCACCGGCAACCACAAGGTGTGGACGAGAACGCGCGGCTGGGTCGAAGCGAAGGATCTCACGCCCGCCGACGAAGTCCGCCTCCCCGGCAAGCCCGCCGCGGTCAAGGAAGTCGGCGAGCCCCAGGATCAGAAGTTCTTCCAGTTGCTCGGCCTGTTCCTCTCCGATGCCAACAACGACGCCGCCGCCCTGCACCTGGACGCCTGCCTGCCCAGCCACGACATCGCCGAGCAGTTCTCGCGCTACATCGCGGAGAACTGGTCGGATCGGCAGTACGCGGACGATTATGTCAACGCGCTGATGGTGACGAACCGCGATGCGGATGACACCGACGATGGCGCCACGGCGACGGCGACGCTCACCAACCGCCGGCTCATCAGCCGCCTCAAGGCGTTCGTCCGCACCGAGTCCGGCCAGCGCCGCCTGAGCGACGAAGCCTTCACCGCAGGCCTGGCGGCCCAGAAGCACCTGCTCCGCGCCCTCTTCACCGCTGACGCGCTCATCGCCAACAACACCCTCGAACTCTCGGCCGAGAGCCTCGGGCTGCTCCAGGACGTGCAGCTCATCCTCGTCGGCTTCGGCATTCAGAGCGCCATCTGCGACGGTTCTGTAGGGGCGAACCTTGTGTTCGCCCATCCCGGATCGTCGAACGGCAACGGGCGAACACAAGCTTCGCCCCTACAACACAATCTCGATTCAAGCGAAGGCGGAGCCTTCGCCGGCGGAGGTCTCCCTGATCGGCCGGTCGCCCCCACGCAACCAGGGACGCGTTCTCAGCGCGTCGACGCATCAACCAGACGCCACGGCTTGCGTATCGACTCAGGGAGTCTCCGCTTTTTCGCCAAACACGTCGGCTTGCTCCCCGGCGCGAAGTTGGAGCATCTCGCGCACGCGACGAGCTACGCGATCTCGCGCGACATCGACAAGCCCACGGCTCAGTCGTGGGCTTCCCGCGCCAACTTCGATCACGTCGCGTCCCTCACCCACCTCGGGCGCCAGCAGGTCTTCGACCTCACCGAGCCGATCACGAGCAGCTTCATCGCCAACGGCATCACCGTGCACAACTGCTCGGAGTACATGTTCCTCGACGACACCGCCTGCAACCTCGCCTCGCTGAACGTGTTGACCTTCTTCGACCCCGAGAGCAAGCACTTCGACGTCGAGCGCTACAAGCACGGCGTGCGCATCTGGACGATCGTCCTCGAAATCTCCGTCCTCATGGCCAGCTTCCCCTCCGAAGAGATCGCACGCCTCAGCTTCAAGTTCCGCACGCTGGGGCTGGGCTACGCGAACCTCGGCGCCATGCTCATGCAGGCCGGCATTCCCTACGACAGCGAGAAGGGGCGCGCCATCTGCGCCGCCCTCACGTCGATCCTCACCGGCGAGTCGTATGCAACGTCTGCCGAAATGGCGCGCGAGCTTGGCGCGTTCCCCGGCTACGACGAGAACAAGCCCGACATGCTCCGCGTCATCCGCAACCACCGCAGAGCCGCGTACGATGTCACGCACAACGTCGCCGCGTCGAAGGGGTTGGGTCAGTACGAAACCCTCGACATCAACCCCGTCGGCATCGACGCCTCCCAGTTCTCCGTCAACGAACCCCTCGTCTCCAAGGGTCTCATCGAAGCCGCCCGCGAATGCTGGGACCGCGCCCTCCTCCTGGGCGAGCGCCACGGCTACCGCAACGCGCAAACCACCGTCATCGCCCCCACCGGCACGATCGGCCTGCTGATGGACTGCGATACCACCGGCGTCGAGCCCGACTTCGCGCTGGTGAAGTTCAAGAAACTCGCCGGCGGCGGGTACTTCAAGATCGCCAACCAGTCGCTCCAGCCGGCGCTGGTCAACCTCGGCTACTCCCACGAGCAGGTCCACGACATCATCAAGCACGTCCTGGGCTCGCTCACGCTCCACGGCGCCCCGCACGTGAACGTCGAAACCCTGAAGCTCGCCGGCTTTACCGAGGACGAGCTGGAGAAGATCGAAACGTCCCTCCCGAGCCAGTTCGAGCTCAGCTTCGCCTTCAGCCCGTGGACGCTCGGGGCGGCGCTGTTCAAGCGGATGGACATCCCCGAAACCGAGTGGCAGGCCCCCGGCTTCAACCTGCTCCGCAAGCTCGGCTTCTCGAAGAAGCAGATCGACGAAGCCAGCGCCGTCATCTGCGGCAACGGCACCGTCGAAGGCGCCCCGCACCTGCGGGCCGAGCACCTCCCCGTCTTCGACTGCGCCAACAAGTGCGGCAAGACCGGCAAACGCTTCATCCCCGTCGAAGGCCACATCCGCATGATGGCCGCCGCCCAACCGTTCATCAGCGGCGCGATTTCCAAGACGATCAACCTCCCCAACGAGGCGACCGTCGAGGACATCAAGCAGTCCTACCACCTGAGTTGGGAACTGGGCCTCAAAGCGAACGCCCTCTATCGCGACGGCTCGAAGCTCTCCCAACCGCTCAACATCAAGTCCGATGAGGATTTGGACAAGTCGACGGACGAGGAAGACGCCGACGCGGTCGCGGAAGCGCGCGACGAGGTCGCAACCCAGGTGGCGAGCGGGCTTCAGCACGCGGGTTCCGTCTCCTCCGACAACCTCGAACCCGCCCACGTCAAAGTCATCGAAAAGATCGTCGAGCGCATCGTCGAGCGCCCCCTGCGTCGTCGCCTGCCCGACACGCGCCACGCCAAGACGCACAAGTTCGACATCTCCGGACACGAAGGCTACATCACCGCGGGCCTCTACGAAGACGGCACCCCCGGCGAAGTCTTCATCACCATGGCCAAGGAAGGCTCCACCATCGGCGGCCTGATGGACGCCGTCGCCACGCTCGTCTCCGTGTCCCTCCAGTACGGCGTCCCCGTCGAGTCCCTCGTCCGCAAGTTCGAGCACGTCCGCTTCGAACCCAGCGGCATGACCCGCAACCCGGAGATCCCGATCGCCAAGTCGCTGGTCGACTACATCTTCCGCTGGCTCGCGATGGAGTTCGTCCCCGGGTATCGCGCCGCGAACGCGCCGAAGCGGGCGAAGAAGAGTGAGGGGGTGGGGAGTGACGGGGTGGGGAGTAAAGACAACGCCGTCACGCCGGCGTCTGAACGTAGCGAAGACCCGGATTCCTCCGCTTCGGATGGCGGCTCAAAGCGCAACTTCACCGGCGACGCCAAACCCTTCGACTACGGCTCGGGCCTCGAGCAACAAGTCACCGGCTCCGCCCCGACCCAGCCGGCCAAGGCCGAGCCCCAGGTCATGCCCAACCTGCGCCTGGCCATCGTCGTCGACCCCCTCAGCCAGCAAGGCTCCGAAATGCAAGCCGACGCCCCCGCCTGCGACGTCTGCGGAAGCATCACCGTGCGATCGGGGACGTGCTACAAGTGCCTCAACTGCGGGAACTCGATGGGGTGCAGCTAACCCCCTTTACAGCGCGTAGAATGGGAGCGCGGTGACGTACCGCGATCTGATCAAGCTGTTGGAGAGCGACGGCTGGTACTTTCATCGCAAGGGAAAAGGCGCGCACATGATTTATCGCCATCCGACGCGCCCGGGGACGGTCGTTGTTGCCCACGGCGGAAAGCTGAGCCGCGAAATCCCAACCGGCACGCAGAACACCATCTTGCGTCAAGCCGGCTTGAAGTGAGGTGAGTGTGAGATACGTCTACATCATCGAAAAGGCCAAGGACGGCAGCTATTCCGCTTACGTGCCCGACCTCCCGGGTTGCACCACCAGCGCCGACACCGCCGACGAAGTACGCCGGAACATCAAGGACGCGGTTGATTCCTACATCGAATCACTGCGCGAACACAACGAGGCCATTCCCGCGCCGACTTCGACGACAGACGTGGTGGAGGCGGCGTAGTGGTCACGACCGAAACACTGGAAGGGACCCATCAACGGCGCGGTTTCGTACCACTACGACATCTTCGCCGACGTGCTCTACCTCCGCCTGGAAGCGCTTCGGCCAAGGCGCCCTGCCGGACTCGATCAGCGAGATTCAGAAGCGCATCGAGCCGCTGGCGCGAAAGGTCGCCGCGTAGCGGAGGACCAGGAGGGTTGGATAGGAGGGGTCACGTCCCATTCCGACCGCGTTCTTGTCGCGTCCGTCGACTGAGGGTGGCCCCATAAGTTAAGCGAGTAGGCTCGACG
Organism: Tepidisphaeraceae bacterium; assembly: GCA_049679725.1. Taxonomy (GTDB): domain Bacteria; phylum Planctomycetota; class Phycisphaerae; order Tepidisphaerales; family Tepidisphaeraceae; genus DASYWJ01. Next base: position 1,734 of record JBAUGM010000183.1, on the reverse strand, counting down.
GCGCAAAACTCTTGGAACACGGATCTGACCGGCTGGTTCATGCGCGGCGCACCGAAGCGCGCGAAGTGGGCGGCGGGCTGCTTGCTTGCATGGGGTGTGTTGACGGCCGCCTATCCCACACCCTATCCCCGCCTCGCGCTTTCCCAACTTGCCAAACGTGCGCGAATCTCGTGACGATCGCGCAAAAGGACTTACGGCAATCCCGCCGGATTTCAGATCTTTTTGACCCGTTTTTCGGGAGTTTTCGCGCGATTCGGAGAACGTCGTGCCCGAATGCCTCGACGATCGCGCACAAGGCAGTGTGGATGGGAGGCGCGGTCATCGTGCGCATGAAAGATGAATGTTCGGTCGAGAGGGGAAATGATGAAGCGAACCCAATCGCGCTATCGATCCCCGGGACTGCGCTGCGCTACGCCCCGGGGCGTGGCGCAGGGAGTGGTGCGACCGGAGCAGCCCCGGGGATCCGGGCGCCGAAATGTGCCGGAACCTTCCGGAATGTGCCGGAATGTTCCATCGCACGCGAAATGACAAAACGAACCCATTCCCAGGGTCGCCTCGCGCATCGCTCGTCCGCACAGGAGGTTGCGATCGACCACGTGTGTAGCCTTTCGAGGGTCGCGCGTTTGCGGCGCGGCGCGGGGTGGGAATTCCGCGATTTCCCACCGTTGCCTCGGCCGACCTGCTACGCTGGCTCCCGCTCCCCCTCCTCTCGCCTACACAGAAAGCGCGGACAAGATGAATTTCGCCAAGATGATGGTCATCGTCGCCATCGCTGTTGCCGTGATCGGCTCGATCGTGTTCTTCACGCGGACGGACCGTTCCAACCCCGCCGAGGTGGCGGCGGCGTTCACCAAGGCGATGAAGAAGCAGGACACGGCCACCGCCAGCGGCTTCTACCTGCCCGACAAGGCCGAGGCGTGGAAGACGGCGATCGACACGAAGATCGACGCGATGAAGAGCGGCTCGTTCGCCGACTACTTCGAGCGCATCCCCGCGGAGCCCGTCTTCACGAGCCCCGTCGGGGCGGCGGGAAAGGTGACGTTGCAGTCGGCCGCCAAGGACATGTCACTGGAGATGACCGAGGTCGACTCCAAGTGGTACGTCTCCGGCACGACGCTGTAGCGGGCGGGGAACCGACTGCGCGGGGGAGCGTGCGGGAGGGCGTGCGGGGGTTCGACGCGGTCGCGCCGTGTGTGCATCGGGCGATCGTGCTCGCGAAGAACCAAAAATGCGGGCCGGACGCCCGGGTGCCCGAGTGCGTCCGGCCCACACGATTTGCCGCGCGCGTCGCGCGAGCGCGAGACGCGCGGCGCATGCGCTCGTTACTTCGCGGCGTCCGACTTGGGCGCGGGCTTCTCGCCCTCGGCGGGCTTCTCCGCCTTGTCAGCGGGCTTGTCCGCCGGCTTCGAGGTCGGCTTCTCCGTCGCCGGCTTATCGGTCGCGGGCTTGTCTTCCGCGCGGCTCGGAACCGTCCACGCCGTCATCCCCGCGACGAGCGCGGCCATCAACAGAAACTTACGCATACGCACCATCCCTTTCTGGATGTTGGAAACGCGCGCCCCACCATGGGGCGCACCCACCGCAGGACACCCCGGACGGCGGCGGGTTTGCTGTATACTTTGGGAATTTTCGATAGGTAATATGGGTAATCCTAAATGCGGTGTACACCATGGGTTAATAGCGATATCGATAGAAGCTTTCCCGTGAAGCGCCGCCGCTTGCGGCGGGTTCTCT
>JBAUGM010000182.1:0-6068 GCA_049679725.1 Tepidisphaeraceae bacterium | reverse complement strand
TCCCTCAGGTCGCCAAGGCTCCCATCAGGATGACGTGGGTCGTTGAGTGTCACAGGATTGAACGGGTGCGCGCACCTCACACTTTGATGAACACCCGACAAACGTACAGCACGCTCATGACGATGAGGACGATCAGCACGAACGCCAGCGAGTACGCCAGCGAAACGTTCTGCTTCGTGTCGATCGCCGCCGCCAGGCCGGCGGCGTGCGGGGCGAGCCATCCGGACAGCTCGTGCATGCCGTAGGTGATCTCGCCCTTCATGTACGCGAGGGGCGTCGTCACTTCCTTGGCGATGCGCGGATGGTCGAATCGGATCAGCCCGAGCAGCCGGCCCATGAGGCCGGCGAGGACGAAAGCGGCGATCGCGTTCATGCCGTAGATCGTGAACGGCAGCGCCCACGCGCGGCGGCCGCGGACGTCAGCGAGGTAGTACACGGCGCCCAACCCCAGCATGCCCAGCCCCGTCGTCAACACGGTGAACGAGGGCGTCCAGATCTGCTTGTTGATCGGCATCAGCCACCAGCCCAGCAGCACGCCGAGGCAGGTGACGGCGACGCCCCACGCGAGGACGCTCGCGCAGCGCTCCGCGGGCGAGCGCTCGGTCGTGCGCAGCCGCATGCCGACGAGGATGCCGAGCAGCACTGATGCGATCGCCGGCAGGGTGGAGACGAGGCCTTCGGGATCGGGGTAGCCGTAGTTGTGGTTTCGGCCGCCCGTCTTGCTGTAGCCGAAGACCTGCTCGTCGACCTTGCGGGCGAAGTTGTCCTTCTCCTCCAGCGCGCCGGTCACGTGCCCCTCGAACGGCGCCTTGAGCATCAGCGCCGAGTAGACCGTCATCAAAAGGACCGCCGACGCCAGGACCGTGCGCCACCCGGCGAAGAGCGCGATGCTCGCGGCGACGCCGTAGCAGATGCCGATCCGCTGCAGCACGCCGGGGAAGCGCATGCGCCACGGCGTGAGTATCGCGTTACCGAACTGGAAGTTCTCCGGCAGTCCGGAGGCCAGCGCGTGGCGCGTTGCGAAGAAGATCGCCCAATACAGGACCACGAACAGGACCGCGACAACGAGGGGCACTCCCATCGCGATCCGCCGCGACTTCCACGGGAACAGCAGCGCGATGAACGCGAGGCCCACGAAGACTGCCGCCGTCCAGCGCAGTGCGGTCAGTACGTTGTATCCGTCCGGCAGTATCGGGCCGGGTGGACCGTTCGGATCGAGTGGCACTTTGGCCGTCCATATTGGAACTGCGTTGAGCAGGAGGCCGAGCAGCACGAGCGAGAGCGCGCGCGTCCAAATGCCGGCCAGCAGTTGTCCGCGCGTCGTCATGATCGAGGACGATCGCTTCGCCAACGAGAACGGTATGGCTACGCCCACAATGAACAGGAAAAAGGGAAAGATCAGGTCGGTCATCGTCCAGCCGTGCCATTGCACGTGTCGAAGTGGCTGATATGCCGGCCCCCCCTGGTTGTTCACCAGCAGCATCGCGGCGATCGTGATGCCGCGGAAGATGTCGAGCGACGCGAGCCGCTCGGTTCTGGTCGAAAGCGGCGCCACGAGGTGCGGCGGGGGCACGCCGTCCTGGAGCGGGAGTTCTGCCATCGGCAGGGGCTTGAGCGTCGCAGTGGTCATAGTGGGCCTTTGTTCGACGTTATACCGCGGAGGCGCGCGCGACGCACGACGTTGCGGATTGCTCAGCCCACGGGGGTCTAAATAGGAGCGCGCGAATCTTGAACATCGACCCGCGTGTCATCCTGAAGTACCCGAAGGATCTCGCTGCAAACGAGAGGACCTCTCCGATCGGACCAGATCCTTCAGAGTACCTCAGGATGACAACCTCCTCTCCTTGGGCGTTCGAGAATCGCGACCGCGGTGCTAGAATTCGAGCATGATGCGGGGTGAGGCGACCCTTTCGATCGAGCCGGCGCGCGCGTCACGGCGGGGCGCCCGAGTCGCGCGATGGGCGGAGGAGCTGATCCCGCGCGTCGTCGGGCTCGTCTTCCTCTACGCCGGCGTGCGCAAGGCGTGGGACGGGACGAAAACCCACGCCGTCTTCGCGTTCGACGGCGTCCCACAACCACTCATCGTCCCGCTCACGCACGTCGTGTGGATCGGCGAAGTCGTCCTCGGCCTGCTCCTGCTGATCGGCATCGCGAAGCGCCGCGCGATCGTCGCGGCGGTCCTCGTGCTGTTCGTCTACAGCATTCAGCTCGCGTACCTGATCGCCGCCCAGGACCCGCCCAACTGCGCTTGCCTCAATCTCGACCAGATCATGAAGCGCTTCGCATCGGCCAAGCAGGCGATGACGCTCGGCCTGGTGCGCAACGCGCTAATGGCGGCGGGCCTGGAATGGGTGAGGCTGCGGCTGGCGTCCCGCGGCCGCACGCAAAACCCGCCCCCACCTGCGGATTTCATGGGCTGATTTCGGTCGATGTGACCGTCGAATCGAATGGGGCGGCGCGCGAAAGCGTCGTGGTTGCTTTCCACGACGCGAGGCGATCGGCGAGGTCATTCAGCGCGCGGGCCTTGCCCGTCAGCGTCCAGTCGCCTTCGGGATGAAGTCGCACGCGCCGTTCGCCGCCGGGTTGGCCGGGCGCGGCGATGCGCAGGATCACGTGCACGGCGCCGAAGTAGGACGATGTCGACCCCGCGTCCGCCTGCCGCTCGATCGCGAGCAACTGATCGCGCACCACGTCGAAGTCGACCGCATCCCCGCGGTACATCAGCGCGTCCGGCTCGAGCCAGAGCATGCCCATGTCCTCTTCGACGAGCGTCATCTTCTTCAGGCTGCTCTTGGTCGGGTCGGAGATCCCGATGTAGTGCCCGCGCGACAGCAGGTCGGGGCCGATGCCTTTGGCGCCGAGGCGCTTGGCGATGATGCCCGTTTCCAGCGGCGCCCAGATCGTGAGCCATACGAAAAAGAGCTGGGCGATGAAGAAGGGGAGCATCACCGCGACGATCGCGACGATGCCGCCGGGCATGAGCGGCCCAAGGATCGCCAGCAACGTCGGCGCCATGACAAACGCAAACCCCGCTGCGATCAGCATCCCAACGACGAGGTTCGCGACCCACAGCTTTCCGCCGAACGTGCGGAAATAGGGGCGGGTAAAGTCGAAGGTAAAAACGCTCGTGAGGAGGATCAGCCCGTAAATCGCCGCGCCCAGTGCCGCGCTGACGATGCCCAGGGCGATCAGCCCGATCGCCATCGCCGGCAGCGCGGCCGGCGCGACGCCGTCCCGTGGGCCGCCGCTGAGCCAGATGCCGAGCGCGGCGCAGCTCAACGTGAAGACGAAAAAGACGAGCACGCCCACGAACCACTTGATCGGTGACAGTTTCGCCGGCGCGCCAGTGGCCATGATGGTCCTCGCTTGCCCCCGTGAGACGCCGGTGCACGTCATTCCGAGGGAGCCTTGGCGACCGAGGAATCTCGGGACCCAGAGGTGGTCACGAGCCCGAGATCCTTCGGTCGCCAAGGCTCCCTCGGGATGACGTATGTCGTCGCTCGCCACGCAAATCGTGAATGAGCAGAACGCGTCCTACTCCCGCAACCGCGTCTGCACGTTGTCCAGCACGTTCATGAAGTTGATGTAGCTGTCGTACGGGCTCTCGTACGGGCTGAAATACTTGTGCACGTCGCCGTCGGCCCAGTACTTCGTGCACATGTAGTAGAAGTGGTCGCTCGTCGTCAGCTTGCGCCAGTCGTCGAGCAACTCTTCGTCACCCTTCTCGCGCAGGGGGCCTTCGAGCTTGTACAGCTCGTGCAGCGCGTTGGACTGCATCGCGTTGCCCAGCCACGCCGACAGGTCGCGCTCGGTGTCGGCCCAACTGATCATGTGGGGGACGTCGATCTCGCCGACGGGTTCGTAGACGTCGCAGACCTGGCTGGGGGTGAGGAAGTTGTTGTCCGGATGCTTCATCACCTCGCCGGGGAGGGCTTTGAGAAAATCGAAGATCCCCGTGTCGGCCCACTGGTGCTCGCCGAAGGTTTCGTAGTCCATGAACAGGTTGCACAGGAACCCGTTGCCGTTGATCTGGTTGACCCAGCGCGCAAATTTCTCGGCGTTCAGCGGCCACTGCTCCCAGGTGCGGTTGGAGAAGCGGAAGGCGATGTCGTCGCTCAGCCGGTAGTTCTTCAGCAGCAGTTTCAATTTCGGCGCGTGCGGCGGGCGGTAGACGAAGTTGGGACTGCGGTAGCCGAGGATGTGGTCCGCCCCTTCGGTGATGATCGCGTCGTAGCCCATGTGCGACACGAAGTGGGCCAGGTCGTTGTTGTAGATCAACTCCGTGTTGCGGAAGACGCGCGGCTCCTGCCCGAACAGCTCCTTGATCTTCTTGCGGTGCAGCTCCACCTGCGTGCGGAACTCCTCGCGCGAGTAGAGGAACGCGAGGGAATGGTGATACGTCTCATCGAGGAACTCGACGCATTTTGTCTCGTTCAGCTGGTGGAACGTGTCCATCACCTCCGGGGCCGCGAGCTGGAACTGCTCCAGCGCGACGCCGGTGATCGAATACGCGATGCGGAAGCGCCCCTCGTGCATGCGGATGGTTTCCAGCAGCATGCGGTTGGCGGGGAGATAGCACTTATGGGCGACCTTGCGGGTGATCTCGGCGTTCTTGTGGTCGTCGAAGTAGTGGCGGTCGGTGTCGAAGACGCTGTACCGGCGGAGCCGAAAGGGCTGGTGGACCTGGAAGTAAAAGCAGACCGAAGCCATGCGCGCGTCCCTTCAAATGGCCGGCGGCGCATTCTACAGGTCGAAGGGGAAATGTGAACGGCGGCGGTGAGGCAACTCACCGCCAGCGCGTCGCGCGCGAAGAAATCTCACAACATCATGGAGATCCTCCTTGTCTGTGCTCGCTCGCGTTTGTAGGTTCACGCCATCGCGACGCCGTAGGTCGCGGCGGGGACAAAGAGGGCTCCCGTTTCATCAGGTCAGCACGCGCGTCGGAGGAGAAAGCATGTCACGATGGAACGCTCTGCGTCGCCTGTTCAAAGAAGCATACCGATCCGCGTGCGTCTCGCCGGTCTACGTGGAGGGCCTGGAGGAGCGGAGACTCTTTGCCGGCCACCTCGTGTATCAGGGGCATTGGAGCACCAACTACAGCGGGCGCGATAAGAATGTCGAGTTCACCTTCACCCAATCGATGCCCGAGCACACGATCGCGGCAGGTCTATTGGGGAGGTTGGGACGCGAACGCCAGCGGCGCAACCGGCGAGACGCTGGAGCTCGTTGCCAACGGCCGGACCATTATCAAGACCGTGCGTGACGCCACTGGATGGGCGAATGTAGACATCCCAGGCGTGCACGTGAGATACAGCAACCCCGGATGGCCGGAAACGTGGTTCGCGTTCGAGCACACCGATCCCTCGCTGAACCTGACGTTCAAGGGCAGCGGGATGCAGGACGAGGAGATCGACGCGTGGCGCGTGGACGTGAGTCATGTCTATGCGTACAACCCCGACGCCGCCATCTACGCCGTGTCCGATGCACAGGAGGGCCCGCCCGGCTGGGGGTTCGACGGCGGATTCCGCATCACGCGCACGCACGCGATGTCCGGGTTCACGCTCGAGCCGGCGAAGGTGCGCTGGCAGTTGGACACCGGGCGCGACACCGATCCGACGAACAGCGACGCGCGGTTGGGGAGAAACCCAAGCGATAACGCTGACTACTATTTCGATTTTCCCGCGGGGTCCAGCCACGGCGTCGCTCAATTCGACGCGGGCCAGACCGAGGTCTTCGTCCCGATCGTCAAGCCGATTAACGACACCCATTGGGAGTCACCCGAGTCGGTGCGCATCAAGCTGGTGGACGGCGTTCACTACGACCTCTACCCCGACCCGCAGACGTACCCAGGGCAGGCCAAGGCCAAGATCTTCATCTTCGACGACGACGGCGGCCCCGGCCCGTGGGATCCCGAGTGGTACCCGCCGGAGGATCCGCCCCCGCCGCCGCTGCCGGATGACCCGGACGACAGCGACCCGGACTTCACCGGCAACATCACGATCGGCGGCAAGGGCGGCGACGACGCCGGCACCACCGACCCCGACGACGCGCCGGGCGGCCCCGTCCCG
>JBAUGM010000181.1:0-2641 GCA_049679725.1 Tepidisphaeraceae bacterium | reverse complement strand
ACTACACGAGTTCGCGCGATGCCCTCTAGCCACCGAGGACGATCGCGACGCCGACCAGTGCCAGGCCGATCAGCATGATGATCAGGCCGGCGATCAGCGGGTTCGCATTCGTGTATCTCGCCCACCGCACGCCCAGCACGAAGAGCATGGCCACCAGGAGGCCGTTGGAGACGCGCAGGGCAAGTCTGGGCTTGTCGAAGATCAGGAAGGGAATGACGGCGGGGATGCAGGAGAGGAACACCAGCCAGAAGCTGGCGAGTCCGCCGAGCAGGTCGCCTTTGGTCACCGTCGTCTTCACCGGCTCGGCGCCGGCCAGGTGGGCGAGCACGGAGCGGTGAAACGTGTCGCACGCCTCGGCGCTGGCCAGGGGGGATAGCTCCTCGTCGAGGTGGTCGCGAACGATTGCCAGCGCCGCCGGCTCATCGCGCGCCGAGCGGATCGAGTCCACCATGCGCGCGCGCCGGCTGCGCTCGAACATCGCGCCCATGACGTACATCATGCCGTCGATAACGCCCCACGCGACGTTGCAGCCGATGGCCGCCACGAGCAGTTCCCGCACGCCCTCCCGGCCCTCGGAGACGGTGAGCCCGGCCGTGAGCGTCACCGTGAGGACCATGATCAGCCCGAAGAGGATCTCGCCAAGCCGGCTGGCGGGATCGAGGTGCTTGTGAATGAAGGATTCGCTCATGTTTCAAGTCGTTCGGAGCGGGACAACCCACTGGGCGTCTCGCATGTAACGGTAAAGGTGCTCGACGGGAGGCTTGAAGGAGATGGCGTCGGCGGTCACGGGATCGGATGTCGCCTCCACCAGCCCAGGCAGCGACTGCAGCGCCGCATCGAACACCGCTTTGGGCATGGGCTGGACGTACACCTTGACGTTCGAGGCGAGCAGGCGGCCGAGGCCTTCCAGCAGGCTGCCCGGCAGGGCAGTGTAGAACTCCTCGGCCATCAGCCGCGCGACGTTGGAGACGCCGACGACCAGCCGCACCGGCTCGGTCGTGTAGCGGCGCAGGTACTCGATCAGCAGGTATGTTTCCGGGAAGTCGGAGACGATGACGGAGCCGACGCCGCTCGCGTGAGCCACCTTGCGCAGCAGGACGTCATCGTCATCGGAAGCCGTCCCGGCGACGGGGCGAATGCTCATTTCGAAGATCGACGTGGGATCGCGGCCGAGCGGAATGCCTTCGCCGCAAAGCTGCTGTTCGGACGCGCGCATCATTGCCCCGTACACGGCGTCGGGTGCTACGAACCGTCCCCGCTCGACGATCAAGGGGCGCTTGCGCAGCATGGCCGAGGGTTCGACGATGCTGCCGGATGGATCGAAGACCAGGGCGTGACACATCCCGCGCCGCAGCGCCGTTAGGCAGGCGCGGCGGGCGTCTGCACCGTCAAAGGCAGGACCCGCAAGCTCGATCACGTCGAGTTCGATGCGGTCGATCGACAGGCCGTCGAACGCCCCGGCCAGGAACGTCTCCCTGGAGTCGCACTGAAAGAACGCGGCATAGATCAGGTTCACGCCGAAGACGCCCAGGGCCTCCTGCTGGAGCTGTGCGGTGTGATCGCGCAGGTTCACGTGGAAGAGCAGGTTGTTCGGAGGACCGCCCGGCTCGGTCTGAAAGCGGATGCCGAGCCACCCGTGCTGCTCATTGTCGCCGCGATAGTTTCGTGCGGCGACGGTGTCGGCGAAGACGAAGAATCGCGTCTGCTGCCCGCGGACCGGCGCCAGGCGGTTGAGCAGCAACTCGTACTCATGGTCGAGCATGGCCGCCAGCCGCTCCTTCGAGACGTAGCGGCTGCCGGAGCCGTACGTGTCGTCGCTGAAGGTCTTGTCGTATGCGGAGATGGTCTGCGCGATTGTCCCAGCCGCGCCCCCGACGCGCAGGAACCACCGCGCCACCTCCTGTCCCGCGCCGATCTCCGCGAAGGTGCCGTAGCTCGTGGGATCAAGGTTGATCGCCAACGCCTTGGCGTGCGCGCCGGACGGTTGAGCGCCCGTGAAATGGGGAAGACTTTCGGTCATGTTCGCCTCGCCAACCGACTTGTGTCATCAGAAGCTGAAACCCACCGCCAGAACGACCGTTGGATCATCCTGGTCCAGGTTGAACACATAGGTCGTGAAATCGATCGATCTGTACGAGAAGCCCAGGAGCGGTCCGAGCTGGATGTCGACGTCGCTCTCGTAGGCCCGGGTTCGCTGGATCGCCAGGCCGAGGCGAAACCAGTCCGTCGGGGACCATGCGAGCTCCGACCAGTTGTAGAAGAAGCTGTCGGAATCGTCCTCCAGGTCGAAGAGGTATTCGCCCTCGCTGTAAAGCTCGAAGCGATCGTAGCTAAGCGAGAACCTGTAGCCCGGCGCCACGCCATTGGTCTGGCCGAAGACGACGCCGAGCATGGGCGTGGCCTCGAGCAGCAGCTTGTCTCCGACACTGAAGTTCCAGCCGAGGAACGCCGAGGCGGTGTCGAGCGCCTCGTAGTTGTAGCGGGCTTCGAGGTGCAGCCAGTCGCGGTCGGCTGTCAACACGGGCGAGACGTAGTTGCGGTCGTCGGGGACGAAGTACGTGAAGGCCGACGCGGCGAACGACCAATGATCGTCTCGCGCGTCGGCCGGGGGGGTCGGGAGGGCGGGGGCGGTCGCGGCGGG
>JBAUGM010000180.1:0-10210 GCA_049679725.1 Tepidisphaeraceae bacterium | reverse complement strand
CGCGTCGGCCGTGACGTCGCAGGTTGCGCTCGGGTTCGAAGGGCACGTCGAACCGATCGACCCGGACCTGTGGCAGATGCGCCGCCGCAAGGACGCGGACGAGTTGGAGTTGATGAAGACCGCCATCCGCGCGAGCGAGGCGATGTACGCGCGGGCGGGGGAGATCGTCGAGCCGGGCGTTGCGGAGACGCACGTGTTCACGCAACTCCACGAAGCGGCCGTGAAATCGACGGGCGAGCCGATGAGCGCGCCGCTCGGCAACGACTACGCGTGCGGCGCTGGTGGGGGGCCGCCGCGGAAAGGGCGGCAGGCGAAGGATGACGAGATCTACGTCCTCGACCTCGGCCCCAGCTACCGCGGATACTTCGCCGACAACTGCCGCGCGTTCGCGGTGAACCGCAAGCCGACGGACGCGCAGATGGAGGCGTGGGTCGCGATCACCGACTGTCTGAAGATGGTCGAGCGCATCGCCAAACCTGGCGCGCGCTGCCGCGACATCCACGAAGCCGCCGCCGCATTCCTGTTGGACAAGACGGGCAACAAACTGCCACACCACCTCGGCCATGGGGTCGGCCTCCAGCCGCACGAGTATCCGCACCTGAACCCCAACCCCCACTGGGATGACATCCTGATCGAGGGTGAGATCTTCACCGCCGAGCCCGGCCTCTATAGCCCGGCGATCAACGGGGGGATTCGGATCGAGAACGATTACCTCGTCACCGCGACCGGCGTTACAAACCTCCTGAATTTCCCAGTTGAACTCGCCTGAATGGACGATCTTCACCCAGTTAGCCGCCTCGCTTGCGAGGCGATGATGACGACGCCTCGCAAGCGAGGCGGCTCACTTGAGGACGCCTTCCGTTGTTCGTGAGGTGCCACACCATTGCTTGGAGGTGCATCACCCGGTATGACCCGATATGCCCACCCCTCGTTGATTTTTTGCGTTTCCCCACACAAATCGCTACGTTTAACCCCTCATGCGCTGCCCCTTCTGCGATGCCGACAAGGAGAGCCTGAAGGTCATCGACTCGCGCACCTGCGAGGGCGGGCGATCGATCCGTCGGCGGCGGGAGTGCATGCACTGCGACAAGCGGTTCACCACTTACGAGCGCATCGAAGAGACGGTGAAGCTGATCGTCGTGAAGAAGGACGGCCGGCGCGTGCCGTGGGACCGGTCGAAGATCATCTCCGGGCTGGAGCGCGCGTGCTTCAAGCGGCCGGTGCCGGAGAGCGAGTTGCTCCGCATCGTCGACGAGGTCGAGGAGGAGATCTTCAAGACGTACGACCGCGAGGTGCCGAGCACGATGGTGGGGGGACTCGTGACCGACCGGCTGCGCCGGGTGGATCAAGTGGCCTACGTGCGGTTCGCCAGTGTCTACCGGCAGTTCAAAACGCTCGAGGAACTTGTAGACGAGGCGAAGCTGGTGCTGGATGCGCGCCGATTCGAAGATCCCGATCAGGGCCGGCTTTTTGTTGAGCCCGCTACCAACGGAAACGGCGCAAGTGTTCCGGCGGAAGAGGGTGACGCCGCACCGTCGAACGAAAAGAAGAAACGGCGCGGGGGGCGAGCCAAAGCTCCGGTCCCTGCTCCCGGTACGTTGAGCGCTTAGCCAGGCAGTTACGTCATCCTGAGGCGAGTTCTACGAGCCGAAGGATCTCGGGCTCGAAGGCGAGCTTGGAACCCGAGATCCCTCAGGTCGCCAAGGCTCCCATCGGGATGACGTGCAACGCGGTTTCGACTTTGATCAAAAACGTTGCGGAGTACCGGGCGAGGGGGCAAGATTCCTCACGCAAGATGTGTCCAGCGTCCGATAATCCTGGGAGGCACCTGATATGCACCACTGCGCACCTCACCGTTGCTCGCGCCTCCTCCTTGCCTCCCTCTGCGCCGCACTCGGCGTGAGCCTGATGCTCGCGAGCGGGTGCAGCCGGAAGGTCAAGAACAAGGCGCCGGTTTCGCGCTACACCGCGCTGCCGGAGAAGAAGGTCCCCGAGTTCCTCAAGGACACGATCTTCGAGCGCACGGAGTTGGCCAACGCCGACCCATACCTCATCTCCGGCTTCGGCCTCGTCGCGAACCTCGACGGCACGGGCAACAGCGACGCGCCCAACGCCGTCCGCGACTACATGATCAAGCAGATGCAGCAGCACCGGTTCGGCAGCGCGCAGCAACCGGGTTTTCAGGACATCCCGCCCGAGCGCGTACTGCGCGACCCGCGTTTCGCCCTCGTGCGCGTGGACGGCTACCTGCCGCCGGGCGTCCGCGAAGGCGACTACTTCGACATCAACATTTCCGCCCTCAACCAGAGCACGACGACGAGCCTGGCGCGCGGCGACCTGTACCAGACCGAGCTCCGCACCAACGGCGCGAGCGTGACGAACCCCGGCGGCGCCGTCAACGTCTGGGCCCGCGCGCAGGGGCCCGTCTTCGTCAACCCCGCGTACGCGCTGGGGCAGGCGCCCGACCAGGCTTCGGCCAAGCAGGCCCTCCGCCGCGGTGTCGTGATGGACGGCGGCCGCGCGATGACGTCGCGCCCGCTGGCGCTGCGTCTTCTCCAGCCGCAGCGGAGTATGGCGCGGCGGATCGAGATGCGCATCGACGAGTACTTCCAGGAAGTGAAGCCCGACGTCATCGCCGCCGCGCAGGACGAAGGCATCGTCTACCTCTACGTTCCGCACAAGTTCCGGGGCGACTGGCAGCACTTCGCGGCGCTGGTGTCGCACCTGTACCTGCGCGGGTCGGAGGCGTTCAGCGCGACCAAGGCCAAGCAGCTCGCCGAGGAGGCCGTGAAGCCCGGCGCGCCGCTGGGGGACATCACGTACTGCTGGGAAGGGCTGGGCCCGTTCGGGTTGCCGTACTACCGCGACCTGATGAGCCACGAGGACACCGCCGTCGCCTTCGCCGCGGCGCGAGCGGCGGCATTCCTGCGCGATCCGATCGCGCCGCAGGCGCTGGCGCGCATCGCCAAGATCAAGGGCGACCAGTGGCAACTCGACGCCATCCGAACGCTGGGCGCGCTGCCGAACTCCCCGTCGATCAACGAGCTGCTCCGGCCGCTGCTCAACAGCGACCAGGCGTTGGTCCGCACGGAGACGTACAAGGTGCTGGCCGCGCAGAACGACCCCGCGATTTTCTCCACGGTCATCAAGCCGCAGAACCAGCCGCTGAACGAGAAGTTCGTGCTCGACGTCGTGCGCAGCGACGGGTCGCCGATCATCCATGCGACGCGCACGGGCATCCCGCGCATCGCGATCATCGGCGACCGCGCGCAGCTCAACCTGCCCATCACGTTCTCGGCGATGGGCGGGCGCTTGACGATCTCGTCGGCGCCGAACGCGGCCAACGTCACGATCTTCTACCGTGCGATGGCCAGCCCCGACGGCGGGAGTGTCGCGCCGCCGGTCAAAGTCGTCTCCCGACCGGACCTCGCGGAGATCGTCGCGCGGCTCGGCGGGGAAGGGGGCAGCGGGCTCAACTTTAATTACGGCGACGTCGTGAGTATCCTCAACGCCCTGACCGACGCGAAGAAGCTCTCGGCCATGGCCAACGGGCAACGCGTCCCCGCGTCGTTCGTGCTCCAGGAGCTGCCGTTCGTCGAGGACGCGATCTTCAACGCCCCGGCCCTGCCCGATGCAAGGCCGCAAGCGGATGAGCCGGGGAAAGTCGGGATGGCAAAATAGGGATGAAGGATGAAGGCTGAAGGATGAAGAAAAGCCCGGATATGCTCCTCTTGTTCATCCTTCATCCCTCATCCTTCATCCTTACTCATCAAACCGGTCATGGAGGACCGCGGGCATGCGCTTAAAGAAACTCATCCTTCAAGGGTTCAAGAGCTTCGCCGACCGGACGGAGTTCCTCTTCGATTCGCCCATCACCGGCATCGTCGGGCCCAACGGGTGCGGCAAGAGCAACGTCGTCGACGGCTTCAAGTGGGTGCTCGGCGAGCAGTCCGCCAAGAGCCTGCGCGGCGACGCCATGCTCGACGTGATCTTCAACGGCTCCGGCGGTGGAGTGAATGGCCGCAAGCCCGCGGGGCTGGCGGAAGTCACGCTCGTCTTCGAGAACCCCCAGCGCATCGACGGCACGCGCCTGCTCAACCTCGACACCGATGAAGTCGCCGTCGGCCGGCGGTTGTTCCGCGACGGCACGAGCGAATACCAGATCAACAACGGCCCGTCGCGGCTGAAGGACATCCGCGAGCTGTTCCTCGACACGGGCGTGGGCGTCGACGCCTACAGCGTCATCGAGCAGGGCCGGGTCGCCGCGCTGCTCGAGGCCAACCCCGCCGAGCGCCGCCAGATCTTCGAGGAGGCGGCGGGCATCTCGAAGTTCAAGGTCAAGAAGAAGGAAGCGATCCGCAAGCTCGAGCGGGTCGACCAGAACCTGCTCCGCGTGAACGACATCGTCGAAGAAGTCGAAAAGCGCCTGCGCAGCGTGAAGATTCAGGCCGGCCGGGCGCGGGTGTATCAGGAGCACAACACGCGACTCACCGAGCTGCGGCTGACGTACGCGATCCAGGAGTATCACATCCTGTTCACGCAGTCATCGGAATTGCAGTCGAAGCTGGAGGATGCGCAGTTTCGCCTCGACGATCTCGCCGGCGACCTCGCGCACCAGCAGAACGCGCTCGCGGAGAAGCGGCAGGAGTTCGACACCATCGCGCAGTCGCGACAGCGCGCCGAGTACGAGCTGGTGCAGGCCAAGGCGGCCATGCAGTCCGCTCAGCAGCGGCAGCAGTACGCGAAGCAGCAGCTCGAACAGATCGCCGAGCAGCTTGCGGCGTTCGAGCAGGACCGCGCCGGCGCTGGGGAGCGCCTCGCGCAAGTCACCGAATCGCTGACCGCTGAGACGGAATCCCTCCGCCAACTCACCGAAGACCTCGAATCGCACCGCACGCAGATCGAGGACCGCCAGCAGGCGTTCCGCGACGGGCAGCTCCAGCTCAACCAGCTCAGCCGCGAAGTCGAGCAGCACAAGGGGGCCATCCTCGACCTGATGCGCAAGCTCGCCAGCGTCAACAGCCGCATCGGCGCGATGGAGATCGAGCACAAGAACATCGCCGCCCAGCAGGCGCGGCTGGGCGAGCGCCGCCGGGTCGTGATGGAGGAGATCGAGGCCCTCCAGGTGCAGCGCGACGCGTCACAACAGAAGCTCGACGGCGTCGTGTCGGAGATCGACAGCCAACAGATGCGCCTGGAAGCGAAGCGCGAGGCCGCGACCGCGCTGGGACGACAGATCTCGTCGATCAGCGAGTCGCTCGGCGCCGCGAAGGAACACCGCAGCGGCCTCGTCTCGCGCCAACGGTTGCTGAGCGATCTCGAAGCCAAGCGCGAGGGCGTGAGCGAAGGCGTCAAGTCCGTCCTCCGCCAGCGCGACCAGAAGTTCGCGTTCATCCGCGGGCTCGTCGCCGACCTGCTCCGCGTCGACGTCGAGCACGCCCACGCGATCGAGGCCGCCCTTGACGGCCGCGACCAGTGGCTCATTGCCGACGATCTGCACACCGCCGCGATGGCGCACGAGCAACTCGGCGCACTCGAGGGCCGCGTCAACGTCATCGGCGCGCGCGACCTGACGGAAGTCTTCGCCACGAGCGACCTTCCCGCGTACGACTGGAACCTGCACCCCCACCGGCTTCGCCTCGCGATCGATCTCGTGCGATTCGAGCCGGAAGACGCGCCCGTCGCCAGCCACCTGCTCGGCACGACCGTCGTCGTCGACGACCTGCCCACGGCCGAAGAGTTGCACCGCACGGGCCCCGCGGGTTGGCGCTATGTGACGCTCGCCGGCGAAGTCGTCGAGGCCGACGGCACGCTCCGCGCCGGCCCGCTGACGGCGGCGATGGGCATTCTGTCGCGCCGCTCGGAGCTCGAAGCGCTGTCACAACAGATCGCCGACGTCGATCGCCGCATCGATGTGCTCACGCGCGAGCTGACCGACGGCAACGCGCAGGCGAAGCACATCGAGGAAGAGCTCAACGGCCTGCGCGCGACGATCTACGGCTTCAACACGCAGAAGGTCGAGCTGACGAGCCAGATCGCGCAGACGAACGATCGCCAGGCTTCGCTCGATCGCGAGCGCCCGGTGCTCGATCGCGAGCTGGCTGGATTGCTCGATCAGGTCGGTCGCCTGAAGACGGAAGAGAACGCGCTGGCCGAGCAGCGCACCGTGCTGGAGGCGGATCAGTCGTCGCGCCAGCAGCAGGTCGAGGAGATGACCGCCCGAGCGGCGCAGGTCGCGGAGGACCTGAAGGCCTGGGGCGAAGAGCTGACGGCCGCGCGGGTGCAGCTCGGTCAAGTTCAGGAGAAGCAACTCGCGACGCGCCAGCACGTGGAGCGCCAGACCGCCGCGAAGGGTGAGCTCGAGCAGCAAATCGAGCGCATCACCCGCTCCGCGGATGCGGTTGCCTCGCGGCGCGGTTCGGTCGAGGACGAGCTGGAACTGGCGACCAGCGCCGAAGCCTCGCTCGTCGAGCAGCAGCACAAACTGAGCGAGCAAGTCGACCATTTGGCGAGCCTGCTTCAACAGGCGGGCGAGGTCGTCAAATCGCTCACGTCAAAGGTGGATTCTCTGCGTGGTGAGCACGGAGAGGTCGAACAAACCTTCCACAAGCTCCAGCTCCAGGTGAGCGAGATCAAGGTGCGACTCGAAACACTCGTCCAGCGCACGCAGGAAGAGCTGCAGCTCGACGTCCCCGCGAAGTACGCCGAGTACTTCGCCCCGCTCGAAGACGCCCCCCTTGGCAACCCCGCGCCCCCCGGCCCCGGCTACGTCCCCGCCGACATGGACTGGGACGGTGTCGCCGCCGAGATCAAGGAACTCCGCGAGAAGATTCATCGCCTCGGCAATGTCAACCTCGACTCGCTCAGCGAGCAAGATGAGCTCGAGCAGCGGTTCGGGTTCCTCCAGAGCCAGATCACGGATCTGACGAGCAGCAAGCAGCAGCTCGAAGACCTGATCAACACGATCAACGCCGAGAGCAGCCTGCGCTTCGAGCAGACCTTCAACGCCGTCCGCGAGCATTTCCAGGGCATGTTCCGCAAGGTCTTCGGCGGCGGCAAAGCCGACATCCAACTCGTGCTCGAAGTCGACGATCGCGACACAAGTCAGCAGCCGATCATCGGCCCCGACGGGCAGACGGTTTTGCCGGTGATGAAGAAGACGATCGACCCGCTCGACGCCGGCATCGAGATCATCGCCCACCCGCCGGGCAAGAAGCCCGTCAGCATCAGCCAGCTCTCCGGCGGCGAGAAGGCGATGACCTGCATCGCGCTGCTCATGTCGATCTTCAAGAGCAAGCCGTCCCCGTTCTGCATCCTCGACGAAGTCGACGCGCCGCTCGATGAGGCGAACAATCAGCGCTTCGGCCTGATCGTGCAGGAGTTCCTGGAGACCAGTCAGTTCATCATCATCACGCACCACAAGCGCACCATGCAGATCGCGGATGTGCTCTACGGCGTGACGATGCAGGAGCAGGGCGTGAGCAAGCGCGTGGCGGTGAAGTTCGACCAGGTCGACAGCCAGGGCCGGATCGCGGAACACGCGGCGGCGTGAGCGAAGAGGTGACGGAGTGGGGAGTGACGGGGTGACGGAGTATGGCAAGAATGCCCGAGCCCGTCCCTTCCCCCTCCGTCACCCTGCACCAACGCGGCATCCGCTACGCGATCATCGGCGGCCTCGCCCCCGACGCTTCCCGTGGCCATTGGAGCCGACTTCAAGATCCGTGACCAGCAGCAGATCGATTACGTTGAACGACTCATCCGACTGATAGACGATGATGGAGCGCCCACTCGGTGAACGCGACAAGAATTCCGGGTGCCCCACTTCCGCCTGGCGACCATCCGCCAGATGGATGATGAATGGCCGAAACGGCTCCGCCTTCCAGACGTTTCGAAGTTGATCAGTGGTCATGACCGTATCGTATCACGAGTGGCGGAGCAGGACATGACGGACGACCCAGCTCAGCAGCCGGCGCGCAGCCGGCGGGGCTGGAGAGCCGTAGGACCCTGCCAAGGTGAATAACTGCGTGGCAATTGGGACAAAGCTGGCTGCAGATCGGCAACCGGATCGACCTCGTATTCCGCGCCGATTACCCGCCGGCTCGGTCCACTGTACGCGCAACTTCCTATTTACGTCGACCGCCAAGGGCATGATCGGGGGTTGGAGAGCGAGGCGGTAGTTGACACCGCCAATCCGCCACGCGGTCTCATCGATTGACTGTCTGCGACGGTATCCTGCTTCCTGCTCGGGCAAGCTTGGCCGCAGGCCGTTCGGATCCGCACGCTGAATGAGCACGGCGACGCTTACTCGCCGGCGATGCAGAAGAGATGCTTTGCTCCGCGGATCAAGAGGCGGTTTGCGACAGGGATGGGGGAGCCGATGATGGATTCGCCCATCTCATTCTCAGCCAGTAATTCGAACTTGTCGCCGGCGATGCTCGCGACGAACACGGTTCCGTCCTCGCGCGGCGCGTAGAGTCTGTCTCCAGCCACCAGCGGCGAGGCGTAGTAGTTCGCTTTCTGCCTGGGAAACGCCGCTTCCCAAATCGTCTTCCCCGTCGCGGGATCGATACACGCCACTTCGCCGCGGTCCCGGACGAAGATCACGCGCCCTTTGTAGGCGGCCGGCGTGGGAACGAACGTGCCGAGGTCGTCTCGCTTCCAGACGTGATTGGTCTTGGTGACGTCGCCGCTGCCCGTGAGCCGAATCCCGTACAGCCTGGGAAGTCCGCGGTCGTTGCGACCGTAGGCGATCACGGCCATGTCGCCGACGATCACCGGCGTGGCGATCGACGGCCACATGGCTTTGGCCTCGGGATTGAAATCACCGCACGACCAGGAGACCTTTCCGTCGGCCGCATCGTGAATCGTGACGTGCTCGGCGCCCCAGACCAGGATCGATTCCTTCGCGATCGAGTCGGCCCCCCGGTGCTGGATGATCACCGGCGTTGAATAGCCGTTGTCGCATTCCCTCGGCGTCGAATAATTACGGGGAACCTTCCAGGCCATCTCTCCCGTCACTTTGTCGAACGCCGCCAGCCACGATTCGCCCTGGTGCATCCGCGCCATGACGACGTGTTTCTCCGTCAGCACGGGAGACGTGCCGTGATCCCAGTACAACGTGTCGGGCCCGAACCGCTCCACGAGGTTCGTCTTCCAACGCTCCTTCCCATCCGGTTCAACGGCGGCGAGCGTGCCGCTCTTGAAATAGGCGAAGACGGCATTGCCGTCGGTCACCGGCGACGCATTGCTCCCCGAGCCGTTGCGGTGTTTCCCGGGCTTTTCCTGATCGAAGACGGTCCGCCACTTCTCGTTGCCGGCAAGGTCGTAGCCGAGCAGCGCGTCTTTCCCGTCGGCGGGAGACGTCAGGTAGATCATCTGATCGAGCAAGATCGGCGTCGAACACCCTCGGCCGGGCAACGCGGCGCGCCATAGATACTTGTCTGCGCCGAACCTGACGGGGTAGCTCCCTTGCTCGACGCTTCCATTCCCCAGCGGCCCGCGCCACGAACGCCAGTCAGGCCCCCCCTTCTCATCCGCAAACGCCCATGGCGCCGAGAAACAAACCATCCCACAGACCCAAGCGGCCGCTGCGATCGGAGCCTTGTTCGGCATCATCATCGGATTTCCTTTGAACGGCGCAAGAGGGCGGGCGCCTTGTCCGGAGGTGCGAATCACCGACATCAGGATACCTTACGCTCGCATCGTTCAAAACGGCAATCCGGGCGGCACGAGCGGATATTCCGAATGTCCCTTCTCTGGTTTTCCAACGGGGCGGCTCAACCCTCATTCGACAACTCGCACCCCACGGGGGTACAAACGACGGTCCCGTCCTTCACCCCGGAGAACCATGCACTGGATCCACGGACTGCTCGCCGTCGCGGCCATCGTCGCCCCCGCCATTGTCGGCCCCGCCGTTTGCAATGCGCAGACGGTGCGCCTGGTCGCGGCGGACCTCGCCTCGCCGTTCGGCGTGGAGTTCGATGCGAAGGGAAACCTGCTGATCATCGAGTACACGAGCAGCTTGCGCGCGCTCACGCCGGCGGGAACGCTCGTCACGCTGTGCGGCGACGGGACCAGGGGCGATGGCGGCGACGGCTCACCGGCGAAGGCGGCGCGGCTTCTGTATCGATTGATCGCGACGGCGCTGGCGACGCGCGGCTGAGTGCGGGCTCGTCCCAGCTCTGGAAATGCTCGAGGGGGTCGACGTAAC
>JBAUGM010000179.1:0-6816 GCA_049679725.1 Tepidisphaeraceae bacterium | reverse complement strand
GAACGAAGACGGCTCGGGCGGAGCCTCGCCCTCCCGATTGCGCCGTTTCAGCGTCGTTTCACAACTATTGACGCCACTGGCGCGGACGGTTGGCCATAATTGACCCCGGAGGTTTGCAATGCGGATCGCAATCACGGGCGGGACCGGGTTCGTCGGTCGGAATGTCGCGCGGCGGCTCCTCGCCGACGGGCACGACGTCGTGTTGATCAGCCGCGGCGTCGACCTGCGCGGCGAGGTCGTGTCGGCCGGTGGCGCAGGGCAGGTGTCGGTCGCGGCCGTCGGCATCGACGATGAGGAGAAGCTCGTCAACGTCTTGGCCGGATGCGACGGCGTCGCCCACTGCGCCGGCATCAACCGCGAGATCGGCCAACAGACGTACGCGAGCGTCCACGTGCAGGGGACGCGCAACGTCGTCAACGCGGCGCGCCGCGCCGGCGTGGCGAAGGTCACGCTGATGAGCTTCATCCGCGCCCGCCCGCACTGCGGCTCGCCTTATCACGAGTCGAAGTTCGACGCCGAGGAGATCGTGCGCCACTCCGGCCTCGATTACACGATCCTTAAAGCCGGCGTGATCTACGGCCGGGGCGATCACATGCTCGATCACCTGAGCCACGCGTTCCACACGTTCCCGATCTTCGCGCTCGTCGGGTTGCAGGACCGTCCCGTGCGCCCCACCGCCGTGGCGGACGTGGCGCGGATCATCGCGGCGTCGCTCGTGGACGGGCGGCTGTCGCGCCAGACCGTCGCCGTCGTTGGGCCGGAAGAGATGACGCTGGCCGAGGCGGTGCGGCGCGTAGCGAGCGTCGTCGGGAAGCGGCCGCTGATGTTCCGCATGCCGGTCTGGTTCCACCGCGGGTTCGCGTGGGGTTGCGAGCGCGTGATGCGCGTGCCGCTGGTTTCGACGGCGCAGGTGCGAATGCTGGCGGAGGGTCTGACCGAGCCGCTCCCGCCGACGCCGTTCGTGCCGGATGATCTCGCGCCGCGGATGATGTTCACGGACGAGCAGATCCGCGCGGGCCTGCCGGAACCGGGGTCGTTTGGTCCGCGTGACCTCCGTTGCTCAGCCGGCGTACGTCCTCCATCTCTGGAACATTGAGCCCGCACGGCCGACCTTCCGACTCCGTCCGACCGACAGCAATTTTTCTAATCTTTCACACATCATTTCCCTTTTTTACTTTTTTACCTTGACGTTGTAAAAAAGCGCTCGTATTCTCCGTTCTGACCATGCTCGTCACGGATATCGCCAAAAAAGCAGGGGTTTCCATCGCGACGGTGTCGCGGGTGCTCAACGAGCATCCCAGTGTCCGCCCGGAGACGGTCCAGCAAGTCCGCCGGGCGATGGAGGGAATGCCGTACGACCGGTTCGCGATTCGCCGCGGCCCTCGGCCGGGGAAGCGATTTCGCGCGAAGGCGACGAGCATCGGCATCGTCGTGCTCGGGATCACGCACGAGCGCTACTTCAAACTCCCCGTGTTCGCCGCCGTCGTCTCCAGCATCACTCGCGCGGCCGCGGCGCGGGAAATCAACGTGGTCATCGATGAAGTGCTCGAGGCCGATCGGCTGAGCGATCGGCTCACGGACGGGGTGCTCGACGGCGCGCTCGTCTTCGCCGCGTCGTTCGCCAACCCATTGCTGATGGGCGCCGTGCGGCGCCGGATGCCCATCGTGCACGTCATGGGCGAAGAACTCGCCGCCACGGGCGTGGACCAGGTGCTGCCGGACAACCTGGCGATCGGTCACCTGGCCTTCAAGCACCTGGCCGAGCGCGGGTGCGAACGACTGGGCTACGTCTCGACGCAACGGGAACACGAAGCGATGCGGCTGCGCGAGATGGCGTTCGCCGCCGTGGCGTGCCGCGCGGGATTGGCAGCGCCGGTGTCGTTCGTCACGGCCGGGGGCGTGACACCGCCGCTCCAGCAGGGCGTGAGCCTGGAGAAGATCGCCGATGCGATCGCGGCCCTTCCCGCGCAGGAGCGCCCGACGGGTCTGTTCGTCTCGCAGGATGTGGAAACGATCGGCCTGTACCCGCTGCTCGTGCAGCGCGGCATTCGGCCGGGGCGGGATGTCACGATCGTCTCGTGCAATAACGAAGAATCGCTGGCGATGCTCAACCCGCGCCCGGCGAGCATCGACCTGGGAACCGACGACCTCGGCCGCCGGGCATTGACGCGGCTGCTGAACCGCATCGCGCACCCGAACGAGCCGTCGCTGCGGATGCTCGTGGCGCCGAGCATCGCGGCAGACGTCGCCCCGAACATCGCAGAACACTGAATCGAGAGACGGGACGCGCGCACGTCGTGCGCCCCGGGATTCGCCAACACGCTTTGCCTACGGATTCAACTCGTTGGAGTCGCGTCATGTCACGTACCCATGTCAGCAACAGGCAGCTCTTCGACTCGCTTCGCTCGCTCAGGACGGGGACAAAACGGGGAGCGTTCACGCTCGTCGAATTGCTGGTGGTCATCGGCATCATCGCGGTGCTGATCGCGATCCTGCTGCCCGCGCTGCAAGCGGCGCGCAGGCAGGCGGCGACGGTTCAGTGCGCGAGCAACATGCGGCAGATCGGCTTGGCGCTGGCGATGTATATCGACGGAAACCGCGACAAGCTTCCGCCGGCCCGGCTCTTCGGCAGTGCCGGCCAACCTTGGCCGGACGGATTCTTCTGGAGCAATGCGCTCGTGTTCGGCAAGTACCTGCCGACCCCGAAGGGTGTAGACGGCAACCGCGCATTCACGGAGAAAAACCCGTTCATGTGCCCCTCCGCGGGCGTGGACCCGCAGCCGGTCGTGCTCACGCTGAACCTCCCCGGCGACCCGCCGACCGCGGGGGCAAACGACCTTTACCGCTGGCACAGTTACCCCGCAGCCGACGACCGCGTGGCGACGCAGTACATGCCGAACAGTCGCAACGGGGGATCGACGAACCGCGCCGACTCCCCGCTCGCCTCCCCGTTCGTCTACTTCGAGCCCGGGAACCGCGCCAATCTGCTCCGCGCCGAGTGGACGCGCACCCGATCGCGCGTCCGTCAATCCGCCGAGACCGTCGCGGTCTACGAGGGCAACCCCGACGGCCTCAATCACGCCGCTCGCCTGGCCGCCCGCCACGGCAAGCGCAACGGCCGCAACGCGCAGACCAACTTCCTGTTCTTCGACGGCCACGTCTCGACCTTTCCGACCGAACCCTACGACAAGGCGGACCTCGCCAACTTCACCGCCCCGAGCCCCTCGGCCGGGCTTCAGATCCAGTATCACGGCGTGTCGAGCACGCGGTTTCTCATCCGCGAGTAGCACGCGCGCTCATGAATCATCTCATGAACCATCTCATCGTGCCCCTCATCCTCACAGCCGGTTCCGTTGCGGCCGCGCAGTCGCGGACGGTCCCCGCGTGGATCAAAGACGGGACGCCGAAAGACCAGCCGACTCGCCTGATCGACGACCTGCACGGTTTTCGCGCCGGCGGCAGCCTGGACCTCAGCCGGTTCGGCGGATGGAAGGGCAAGACGCTCAAAGCAACCGGCTTCTTCCGCACCGAGCGCGTCGGCGATCGATGGTGGATGATCGACCCGGAGGGTCACCCTTTCGGAGGAGCAGAACGATGGGTCAGCGATCACTCGTGGGTTGTGCCGTGGCGATGGCCATCGTGGCCGTGATGGATTCGTCGACCGCAGCGGGCGCCGTGGTCTTCGGCTTCAACGCGGATGGCAACGCGTTCGACGGCACCGGCGTTTGGCGCGAACCCGATCGCGACTCGCGACCCGCCACCTCGCAACCCGCCGCCACGGCCGAGGGGAGTCGTCCTAACATCGGGCAGTGAACGCTCGGCGCGTCATCTTCACCATCGGCCACTCGACGCGATCGGCAGACGAGTTGCTCGCCATCCTCAGGGCGCACGGCGTCGAGGCCGTCGCCGACGTCCGGCTCATCCCAAAGTCCCGGCGGTATCCCCACTTCAACGCGGCCCAGCTCGCGCGATCGCTGCCGGAAGCGGGCATCGCCTATATCCCGTTCCAGCAGCTCGGCGGGCGGCGCAGGCCGGCCAAGGACTCGGTCAACACCGGCTGGCGCAACGAGAGCTTCCGCGGCTATGCCGACTTCATGCAGACGCCGGCCTTCGCCCGTGCCCTGGCCGAGCTCGAGGAAACCGCGTTACAGCAACCCACCGCGACGATGTGTGCCGAAGCCGTCCCGTGGCGCTGTCACCGCTCGCTGATCTCTGACGGTCTGCTCGTGCGCGGCTGGCAGGTGCTCGACATCACCTCGGCGACGAAAGCGTTGCCGCACGAGCTCACGCGGTTTGCGAAGGTGGACGGCCTGAAGATCACCTATCCGCCGGAGGATGCGATGCGGTTTCCGACCTGAGAGCGTGCCGTGCTTCGCGAAAACATCGGGGATCGCGGATTCGTGTTGAATTTGCGCTGGGAACTTGCCATCCCCAACCGTTGCGGCTAAGGTATTCGCGGGTCGGGGGTTCTCCCCGAAGAAGGTTCCCCCCCTCCTTCTTCACCCCCCGACCTTTTTCTTTTTCTCCGCCGATCGCCGATCCCCGTTTCCATCTGAAATGTCCCTCCCATTGGTCGTGCGGCAATTTGGTTTTGCGTTCCCATTTGGTCGCCTTTACCTTCGTCCCGCATGAGTGAGCTGCGCATCGGATTGATCGGCGGATCGGGTCTGGGGGAAGCGCTGGGGGCGCTGTCGGCGGGCAGCCGACGTCACGAGGTGGACACCCCCTTCGGCCGGCCGAGCGACGCGATCGTCGAGGCGACGTGGGACGGCGTCAGCGTCTTCCTCCTCTCCCGCCACGGTCCCGGCCACCTGCTCCAGCCGTCGCAGGTGCCCTACCGCGCCAACATTTTCGCCCTCAAACAGCTCGGCTGCACGCACGTCCTCGCCTCCGGCGCCGTCGGCAGCCTGCGCGAGGAGTACAAGCCGACGCACCTGGTCGTACCCGACCAGGTCATCGACAGGACGTTCAAGCGTGACAACACGTTCTTCGAGCAAGCTGCCGTACACGTGGAGTTCGCGGAACCTTTCGACCCGGTGCTGCGTCGGATGGTGTTGGAAGCGGGGAGGAATGAGGTGGGGGGTGAGGGAGTGGGGAGTGACGGAGTGAATCCGAACGCCATGTCCGCCTCTTCCACTCCGTCACCCACTCACTCCGTCACTCCGTCACGTCCCTTCACGATTCATGACCGCGGCTGCTACATCGCGATGGAAGGCCCCGCCTTCTCCACCCGGGCCGAGAGCCTCATGCACCGGCTGTGGGGCGGCGATCTGATCGGAATGACGGCCATGCCGGAGGCAAAACTCGCCCGCGAGGCGGAAATGGGTTACGCGCTGATCGCCCTCGTGACAGACTATGATTGCTGGCGGCACCCCTCCACCGCGCTCGGGGCAGGCAAGGCCGACCCGCCTGCCCTGAGCGCAGCCGAAGGGTTCGTCCTGCTCAAGGAGATCATCGGCAACCTGAAGACCGCCAGCGACAACGCGATGCGGCTCATGCGCCGCACGGTTTCGCTCATGGCCCAGCGGCGCGACGAGCTGGTCACCAGCCCGGCGCTGCGGGCGCTGGAGCTGGGCATCTGGTCCGACAAGAAGCGCATCGATCCGCAGGAGGTCGAGCGGCTTCGGCCGCTGTGGGGGAGGTATTTCGATGCACGTGACGACAGTCACCGCGGCGCCGGCAGTACCGGCACGGAGACGTCCCATGAATCGACGTAACGCACTACTCCCTCTCCCCGGTACTCCGGGGAGAGGGCAGGGGAGAGGGGCGAGCGGCGCGGCGCGCCAGGCACCGGCCGATCCGCCGATACACGCTCCGATTTGGACTCGACCGATGTTCGACGTCCTGCGCACCTTGCCCCTCTCCCCCGCCCTCTCCCCGGCGTACCGGGAAGAGGGAGGTTGCTTCTCGACCCCCCGCGCGATGGGCGTGATTGTCGTCCTCTTCGCCGCCTCTCTTTCGCTCGCCCAGCCCGCCACGCAACCCGCCGCTCCCGCCGCCGGCGCGCCGGGTGACAGCGCGATCGTTGGCAAGGAATCGAACCAGGGCGTGTACGTCCGCGACTCCGCCGTCGCCGTCGAGAAATTCGCGCTGGCGCAGCGCATGGAGCGCCTGAAGGACTGGAACAAGGCCGCCGACGCGCTGCAGGAGATCGTCGAGAAAAACGCCGACCGCGTCGTCCCCTCGCAGGTGGACGACAAGAACGTCATCTACCAGTACACGAGCGTGACCACGGCGGTGCAGGAGCGGCTGGCGAAGTGGCCGCCGGAGGGGCTGGACGTCTACCGCGCGCGGTTCGAGCCGATCGCGGCCGCCATCCTGGAGAACGCGGCGCCGGAGGACCTGGGCGCGCTGCACCGCGCGTACGGGCTCTATTTCGTCACCGACACCGGCAAGGCCGCGGGCATGCGGCTTGTCGACCTGTACATGGAGTCGGGCGAGTTCCCCGCCGCCGCGTGGATGGGGGAGCGGCTCCTCGCGTGGCACCCGTCGATCGATGCGGAGCGCCCGCGGCTGATCTACCGCGCCGCCCTGGCATACCACCTCGCCGGCGACGCGAAGCACGCGACGGCCAAGCTCGAAACGCTCAAGAAAGATTTCCCCGACGCCAAGGGTCCCGTCCGGGGGCAGGACGTGCTGCTGGCCGAGTCGCTGGCGAAGGAGCTGACCAGCTCCCCGCCGGTCGCGCGGGCCGCATCGGGCGATTCCTGGCCGATGCTGGGCGGCGCGCCCGGCCGCGGGCACGTCCCGCAGGCGGGCGGGCGATTGGGCGCGCTGATCAACTTCATCGAGTACGTCCGCGAACGTCGCCCGCGC
>JBAUGM010000178.1:0-2296 GCA_049679725.1 Tepidisphaeraceae bacterium | reverse complement strand
AACACAAGGTTCGCCCCTACTCCGGAGTGTCCACATGCGATCGCCCTGCCCCGGAAGAAAAGGAGCGACACCCGTAGCGGATGCCGCATTGCCCGGCATGGTAAGGTTCCGCATCTTGATCTACCCTCGCCGGCGCGATGCGTTCATTCCGAGAGTCGGTGCCACGAACAGGCTCGCAGCCTGGACTGCCGTTCTCCGCCGCCATCAAGGCCGGCGGATTCGTGTTCGTCTCCGGCCAGGCGTCGGTGGACGGGACGACGGGCGAGATCGTCTCCGATACGTTCGAGGTCGAGTTCCACCGGACGATGGAGAACTTGCGGAAGATCCTGAGGGCCGCCGGCGCGAACTTCCGGCAGGTCGTGCAGGTGCGGTCGTACGTGAAGGACCCCGCCGACCTCCCCGAGTACAACCGGCTCTACCGCGAGTATTTCAGCGAGCCGTTTCCGGCGCGCACGACGATCACGAACTGCCTGGGTCGCGTGAAGTTCGAGATGGATGTGGTGGCGTACGTGGGGGAGTGAGCATTCATCCGAAATGATCTACGCTACTCGTCTCCCCGGACGCGAATGCTTGCTTCGTCGACGATCCAGAGGCGACCTTCCAGGACTTCATGGGCAAGTTGTGGAATCAGGCGATCGCGGATTGTTTGAAGGACGTGGGGCTTATCCTGCGATTGAAGCTTCATTGCGATGATGCCGCTGTACTCGTGGGGCGGGTAGGTGCGAATGTCGAGGAAGTCGTGATCCAACGTCAGGATCGCGCGGCCCTCGGCTTTACATACTGCGGCGAGTTGCGCGTCTTGCGCGCCGCCCATTCGCTGTTCGTGAACGCTCGTGGCGTCGTGTCCGGCAGTTGCCAGGAGCGCGCATACTTCGACGGGAAGGTTCTCGTCGATCTTGAACTTCACGCGTGGGTTCCGGTCCGCAATTCCACAACGCGCTCGCGCGCTAACTCCGCCGCGTAACCGATGGCGGCGGCAATGTCCTCGCGCACCAACGAGGGGTAGCTGCTCAGGATCTCATTCTCGTCGACGCCCGCTGCCAGGTTGTCGAGGATAACCGACGCCATGACGCGGGTGCCGCGGATGCAGGCCTTTCCGTGGCAAATCATGGGGTCGGTGATGATTCGATCGCGCCATGCCATACGAGATCCTCCGCATCAGCGTCATTGTCCGATTATCCGTTCGGTGCCCGTCAAAAGAAAGAAGCCCGGGGCGGATAACCGGGCTTCTTAGGTTCATCAAGATTGCGCTTTCGCTCGATTACCCCTGCCCCACCTCCACCCGCACGTACTTCTCCAGTGTCACGCCGTTCTGCTTGAGGTAGTTGGTGATGCTGCCCTTGAACACTTGCGGGTTGAAAAAGTCCTGATCGAGCAGGACGCGCTCGGCGAAGAAGGCGTTCATCTTTCCCTCGGCGATCTTCTCCGCGATTGTTTCCGGCTTGCCGGTGGCCTTGGCCTGCTCGACGGCGAAGTCCTTTTCCTTGGCGACGAGATCGGCCGGCACCGCGTCGCGCGTGAGGCCCAGCGGCTTGGCGAAGGCGATGTGCCCGCCGAGCTGCTTGATGAGTTCTTCGCTCGGGTTGCCGGTGAACGACATCAAAACGCCGATCTTGCCGGTGATGCCGTAGAGGTACAGGCCGGCCTTGCCGGCGGTGGGGGCGTCCAGCCGTGCCGTCTTGCCCAGGCGGACGTTCTCGCCGGTCGTCTGCGACGCTTCGGTGAGGCCGGACGCCGAGGCCTGCGCGATGTCGGTGTCGGCATTGTGGGCGTAAAGCTTCGCGAGCTCGCCGCCGAGCTTGGCGAGGGTGTCGGAGCGGGCGGTGAAATCGGTGTTGCAGTTGATCTCGACGAGCGCGGCGGCCTTGCCGTCCGCGGTCGCCACGCCGAATACCCGGCCTTCACTGGCGGCGCGTTCGCCGAGCGACGCCTTCACGCCCTTCTTGCGGAAGTACTCGATCGCCTTCTCCATGTCCCCGCCGGTTTCCTGAAGCGCCTTCTTGCACTCCATCATGCCCTGGCCGGTCTTGGATCGGAGCTCGTTGACCATTTTTGCGGTGATCTCTGCCATCTCGTTTTCCTCTGCGTTTGGCTCTGTGTGATCAGGTGAGAAGGAAAAAGGCAAAAGTGAGAAGGGGAAGGTTTGGCTTCCGCCTCGTCACTCTTGCCTTTTACCGGTTTCGTTCTGTCGCGGACTGACTTACGAAGCGGCAACCGGCTCGCCGGCGGGGGCGTTCTCGGCGGTGTTCTCAGCGGGCGCTTCCGCCGGTGCGTCGGGCGACGGCGTGCTCAGCTC
>JBAUGM010000177.1:0-6254 GCA_049679725.1 Tepidisphaeraceae bacterium | reverse complement strand
GGGCGCGTGAGCCTGCGCGTGCGCGCGAGATGACTCGACGACGCCTTCGCGACGCGCGCCTACGGCTTCGGCTCCGCGACGGTGGGCGACATCGAGGCGGCGGCGTCGGTCAGCTCTTTCGTCATGGCATCGATCTTCGCGTTGAGGTCCTTGGCATCGGCGTTGATCTTGTCGAACATCGGCGCCGCCGCCTTCATCGCCGCGGGGGTCATGTCGTTGGCGGCGTAGGTGCGGAGGTCCTTGAGGTCGCGGATAAGCGGCTCGTACGCGCTACGCGCGTCGCGCGCCAACTGCTGCATGCGGTCATAGCGCTCGCGCACGTTCGAGGAACGCTGCGTGGCGGCGTCGCGCAGCGTCGGGTTCTGCATCTGGTTCACCTCCGCCTGCCAGTTGCGCTGGTATTCCTGCGCGCGGGCCCGCATGTCGTCCGAGCGCTCGCGGATGCGCTTGGCCTCCGCCTCGAGCTTGTTGATCTCCTCGTCGAGCCGCTTGTACGCCGGGCGCAGGTCGCCCTGGGCGTCGCGCAGCGCGTTGGCGGCGGCGACGGTCTGGTCGACCTGCTGCCGGCCCTTCGCCAGCTCGCCCTTGGTCTGCTGGAGCCCGGTCACGGCGCCGGCGGACTTGGGGACCTTCGACGACGAGGACGAAGACTTGCACCCTGCCGCAACGACGGCGGCCAGGATCGTGACGCAGAGCACATGGATGGGACGCTGGTTCATGACGATCTCCTTCTTTGTGATCCCGCCGCGACACGCGGCGAGTTCCTTGTTGATTCGAGGCGTCCGCGCAGGCGCTACGCGCGCCTTCGCGCTCGCGCGCTTCACGGTGCAACCGACATGGGATCGAACCGCGCCAGTACGTTGCCGGCGCCATCGAGCAGGCGTAGCGATGAACCGTTTACCCGCGCCGTCGCCGTCTTGCTCAGCGCGTCGAGGAACACCGACTCCTGCTGCATCAGCTCGGGCGGCCCGGCGCGGCGGGTCGTGGCGAGCGGGCCGAACTGCAATGCGTCGCCCGACAGCTCAAACGTGCCGTTGATCTGGTTCACGCCCGTCGAGCCCCGGACGCGCTTCTCCCGCGCGTCCATCGCGACCCGCGGACGCGCCAGCGCGTCCCCGGCCGGGATCGCGGCCTTGTCGCCCAACTCCGACAGCACCCATTCCGTCGAGGTCACCGGCGCCGCGATCGACTCGCCCGGAACGCCGGCACTCTGATCCTGACCCTTCTCCTCTCCGCCCTTGCCCGCGCAACCGAGCACCGTGAAGGCGAGCAGCGCGATCGACAGGCACAGCGGATTCGATACAACCATTTCACTTCGCATGACGATTCACTCCTGCATTCGCGCTCGCTGTCACGAGCCCACGACATCCCAACACCGTTCAGAACCGCAACGCCCCGAAAACCCCGATGTAAAACTCGCTGACGTCGCCGCCGGCGTTCTCGGCGAAGTCGAGGTCGCCGCCCTGCATGTACGATGCCTGGATGCCCGCGACGCCGCCGGTCACTTCGAAGCCGACGTTGACGAACGCTCGGGCGGTGAACGCGCTCTCCCACTCGTCGAACGACTCGCCGGTGGAGGAGTCGTCGGCGTCGACGCTGAGGTTGGCGAAGACCCCGCCGACGCCGACGCCCGGCTCGACGAAGAACTCATCCGCGTCGCCGAAGTACTGCCGCCAGCTCAGGCGGGCTTCCGGCTCGAGCAGCAGGAGCGGGATGCTGCTGCTGCCCGCGATGATGAGCCCGCCGTTGGAGATGATCGTACGCTGGGAGTTGTCCAGAACCATCGCAACACCGAACGCCGCGCCAAGCCGCAACTGCGGCAGGTTGGCAAACGGGGAGAAGCTCGCCGCCGAATCGAAGCGCAGCGCGTTCTCGGAGTGCAGGACCGAATCGGAATCGCCGACGCTGACGTAGGCATAGCCGATGCCGAGCGAGAAGTCCGGCGCATCCGGCGAGTCCGGTTCGTCCACCACGATGTTCTGCCCGCGCGCCAGCCCGCACGCGCACGCCAGCGTCGCGATTGCGACGCTGGCCTTCAATGCCCTTCCCACGATGTCGTTCACGATGCCATCCTCTTCAAAAGTCCGGTGACTACTTGCCCTTCGCCCGCTCGATGTCCGGCAGTTTCCACGTCGCTTCGAGGTACGGCTCGGTCGGCGCATAAAGCCGAAAATACCCGAACCACGCCTTGCCCGGGACGGTCGGAATCGCTTTGTCATCGTGAGCATCGTGAGGCACTCCGAAGGATCGGGCCGCAAGCGTGAGGGCCTCACCGATTCTGGCTCGATCCTTCGGAGTACCTCAGAGCGTATATGAGAAGTCACAAAGCACCCCCCCTCTCCCCGTTACGCCGGGGAGAGGGCAGGGGAGAGGGGCTTACCTCAGAACCGGAATCCGACGCCCAGCGCGTAGACGAACTGGCCGTCTTCGAACGCGTCTTCCGCCTGGTCACTGTCCTCGAAGAAGAACTGGTACTCGATGCGGAAGAAGATGAACGTGTCGCGGTCATCGCCGACGTAGATCTTGACCCCGGCCTCGGGCCCGGCGATGAACTGGTCCTTGACGAGGTCGCCGTAGATGTAGCCGATATTCGCGCCGATGAACGGCGCGACGGGCCCGAGGGCGATCTCCAGATCCGCGAAGGCGCGGGTCGAGCCGCTCCAGAAATCGTCGACCGCGGCGCTCGGTGAATCGGTGTACGTCACCGTCTGCCTGGCGCCGAGAACGATCGGCCCCAAATGGAAGCCGAGCCCCAGGTCGCCGCTGAACTGAGTGGCGTCGAAATCCTTGTCGCTGCTGCCGGCGCCGGCGAGCGTAAACTCGAACGGCCCGGGCTCCGCGGCGCCGGCCGGCGTGGCCGACGTGAGCGCCAGGACAATCATCGTGAACGCTGCGAACCAGTGACGTCGCTGCATGACTGTGCTCCTTCCGGAGAAAGGGTTGAAGCGCGACCGCGCAGGCGCACGCACGCACGCACTACCGCAGCCCGCTCAGGATCCCGCCGATCTTTGAACCGACGGTGTTCGTGGCCTCATGTCGCAATCACCTTGACGCGTCGCCCGAATCACAGCTCACGGCCAGTCTAACGCACCGCGTTCTTGTGGACCGTCCCGTCCTTCATGATGACGACGAAGTTCTTGTCCGGGTCGGCTACGAGCTCGATGTTTTCCAGCGGGTTGCCGTCGACGAGCAGGAGATCGGCGAAAGCCCCTTCCTCAACCACGCCCAGCTTGCCCGGGTAGGGGTTGCGCTTGCCACTGAGATTGAGCAGCTCGGCGTTGGTGCTGGTGGCCATGACCAGCGTCTCGGCCGGCGAATACCACTGGCCCAACACCGCCAGCAGCGCCCCCTGGCGCTGGGCCAGAGCGCGGGAGAACAGGACGTCGGTCCCCCAGGCGGTCTTGATCTTGTGCTTCTTGGCGAACTCGTAGGTGCGGGCGACGCCGGCGATCACCTCCTCCGCCTTGCCCCGCTCGAACGAGCCGGGCGGGAACACATTGGCCTGCTCGGGAGGAATCGGCTGCATGCTGAGCCAGATGCCTTTCTCGGCCATCAGCTTCGCGGTCGCTTCGTCCATCAGGTGGCCGTGGTCGATGCACTTCACGCCCGCGCGGATCGAGCGCTGGATCGCTTCGGGGGTGTAGGCGTGCGTGGTGACGTAGGTGCCCCAGTTCTCGGCGGCCTCGACGGCGGCGCGCAGCTCGGGCTCGGTGAAGGTCACCGCGTCGAGCGGGCTGCTGGGCGACGACACCCCCCCGCCGGCGGTCAGCTTGATCTGCGACGCCCCCTGCAGGAGCTGTTCGCGCACGCGCACGCGGACCTCGTCGGGGCTGTCGGCGACCATGGCGGCGCCGGTCT
The DNA here is from genome assembly GCA_049679725.1 of Tepidisphaeraceae bacterium. GTDB lineage: Bacteria > Planctomycetota > Phycisphaerae > Tepidisphaerales > Tepidisphaeraceae > DASYWJ01. The sequence continues at coordinate 2,396 of JBAUGM010000177.1, read as the reverse complement.
GCTCCTGGCGCGACTGCGCGGCGCCGATCGTGCGCGGCAATTCGATCCCCTGGCGGAAGTCACCGTGCCCGCTGGTGACGGTGACGATCGCGCCAGACGGAAAGATGCGCGGCCCGGCGACGAGCCCCTCGTCGATCGCGCGCTTGAGCCCGAACGACGGACCGCCCAGGTCGCGAACGGTGGTGAAGCCGCGCATGAGCGTGTCGGTGGCCTCGTCGGCGGCCACCAGGTTCAGGTATCCGACATCCGCGGTGAGCAACTGCGGGGGCGTGGGACGCACGAGCATCACGTGCCAGTGCATGTCGATCAGCCCGGGCATGAGCGTCCGCCCGCCGCCGTCGATGAGGACGGTATCGGCGCGGCGATCGGTGGGGATCGGCGTCGTTGAGATCCGCTCGATCGTGTTCCCGCGCACCAGCACGTGCGACGGGGCCGACAGCTCGCTCGACTTGCCGTCAAAGATGCGGACGTTCTGAAAGAGCGTTGTCGTCACCGGCTTGTCCTGGAGGAGCTCACCCGGCTTGCCGGGCTGCGTCGTTTGTGCGGACAATGGAAATGCCGCGAGCAGCAGCACTGCAAGCGTGGTGATTGCGATCGCGATAAATGAGGCTTTCATGCAACTTCTCCTGTATGTCACGTCGATCCTCGATCCCTCTGCGCCCGGTCCGGTCAGAACCGCAATCGAAGGCTTGCTCCCGCGAACGCGCCCGGGTCATAGTCGTCTCGGGAGAGCGTGTTCCCGTCCTCGTCCTCGACTTGCAGCTCGCCGGCGAAGTGGGCGCCCGCCTGGACGCTGACTTGCAGGTGAGGCTGCGGCGTCCACGTCACCTGAACAGCCGCGGCGCTGCGCTCGTCCTGTCCGACGCCGTCGGGGGCGACGCCCGAATCGTCCAGCCGGAACCGTTGGCTCACGAATCCGACGTGCCCGCCTACTGACCAGTGATGATCGAATCGATAGCCGATGCCCAGGCCGACGGCGTTGGACGCGCCGAGATCCAGTGCGCCGCTGCGCAGTTGCCAGTGTTCGTCGATCGCCCACTCGACCACGAAGCTCGGCAGCACCGACGCGTCGTCCTCCAGTTCGCTGCTTGCCGCGACGCCCAGCCGCAGCACCAGGTTGTTCGCGGCGCGATACCCGACGCCGATGATGCCGCCGGCGGTGATCGAATCGGAGACGCCCGCGCCGCTCTGGGCAGCGAACGATACGATCGGGCCGCCGAAGACCGACCAGCGCTCGTCCACGGCGTAGTCGAAGGTGACCACGAGTTGCCCGAAGTGGATGTCGTCCCAGGGTTCGCCACCCCCAAGCCCCGCGGCGTCGTTAAAGTCGTACGAGGAGAGCTCGTAGCCCGCCATCGCGCTCATCCCCAGGCGTCCGCCCAGCGGCACTTTCGCACCGACGGCCGCTCGCCCCCGCGCGACGCTGAAATCGCCGGCGGTGTCGAGGTCGGTGTCAAACTGGTAGGCGCCGTACGCGCTGGCAAGGTACCGGGTACGTGGCGCCGCCGCGCCGGGGGGCGGCTGCGCCGGCGTCAGGGCGAAAGCTTCCACCTCGCCCACATCGAAGTCGTCCAGCGCGGCGTTCGCATCGACGTCCGCACCAGCGTCCGCAGCGTCCCCCGCCGCATTGGGTGGTGCTGACGCGTGGAGCTGCGCTACGGCCGTGAACGTCGAGAATGCGATGCTCGATGCCGCGACCACAGCACGGAGCGACAACATCTTCCTATCGCTGGGTCCGTTCGTTCTCATTTGAAACTGTTCCCTTTCTCAATTCGTGAAGCGAATCCCCAGTGCCGCATCGCGGCATCTCGTTCTGAAGGGTCACACGGCGACCCACCACGGGCATCGACATGAAGAGATCGCTGTCGAAGCCTTTCATCTATTCGGGAAGATGACCTTCCACTCGTCCTTCATGTCCACGACGGTCCACCCCTTCGCCGCGGCTTCGTCGAGCGCCTTGTCGAGCTTGCCGATGTGCGACGTCCGGTCGTACGCGACCTCGCGCTCGGCGTCGGTGTGGTGGACGATCAGGCCGAAGCGCGGGCCGTCTCCCGATGTAGTGTACTGGAGCATCTGCAGGTCGCCATCGGAGTTTCCGAACGCCATGATCGGGCGGCGGCCGATGAACCGGTTGATGCCCACCGGCTTGCCCGGGCCGTCGTCGATGAACTCGACCTTCGGCTCTTTCATTAGCACGGGCTTGCCATCCGAGCCCATCTCGAACTTCACCACGCCGCCGCTGCCGACGACCTGCTCGGGCGGGATGCCGTAGACGTGGGCCGTCCAGGGACGCATGAAGTCGATGCCTGCCCCGGACACGATGAACGTCTGGAAGCCTTGCGAGCGGAGGTAGGCGAGCAGCTCGAGCATCGGCTGGTAGACGCACTGGTTGTACG
>JBAUGM010000176.1:0-1990 GCA_049679725.1 Tepidisphaeraceae bacterium | reverse complement strand
GCGTAGCGCGCAGCGCGGAGTCCCGGGGATTCCTGCGCGCCTGATATGACAATCGCGGAGCGATCTTCCCCGCGCGCAGGAAGATCGCTCCCCGATTGCCTTTCGCGGCTGCGCCGCGAGCGTGCGAGTACACACGCAGATGGGCGGAACGCCCATGCTGCTTCACATCGACCGCTCGACCTCTTCCAGCGACGTGACGCCCTCGGCGACGAGGAGGTAGCCCGATTCGGCGAGCTTCACGAACTTCGTGCCGGAGAGGGACTTTTGGATGTCGCCCATTGTAGGTGATTTCAGCATGACTTCGCGCATTTCCTCGCTCACCTTCAGCAGCTCGAACACGCCGCGACGACCCGCATAACCGGTGCCGACGCATCGCGGACAGCCGCGCGGGGTGTAGATCTTCTCCACGCCCTCGGCGGCCTTGCCCATCTTGGCGGCCTGCTCGGGCGTGGGCTTCGCCGGCACCTTGCACGCGGGGCAGAGCTGGCGCACGAGACGCTGCGCAAGCACGAGTTGCAAGCCCGATGCGACGAGGTACGGCTCCAGTCCCAGGTCGAGCAGCCGGAAGATCGTGCCCATCGAATCGCGCGAGTGGATCGTCGAGAAGACCAGGTGACCCGTGATGGCCGCCTGGAGCGCGATCTTCGCGGTCTCGGGGTCGCGCACTTCGCCGACGAGGATGGCGTCGGGGTCCTGCCGCAGCACGCTGCGCAACAGCGCGGCGAAGGTGTTGCCCTGCGACTCGTTCACCGGGATTTGCGTGACGCCGTCGAGCTGGATCTCGACGGGGTCCTCGATCGTGACGACGTTGCGCTCGCCGACGTCGATGTCGCGGATGACGGCATAGAGCGTGCTTGTCTTGCCCGAGCCCGTCGGGCCGCAGACGAGGAACATCCCGCTGTCCTGCTTCATCGCGCCGGTGATCACCTCGTACATCCACTCGGGAAGTTGCAGATCCCACACGTGGTACGGCGTGTTGGCGGTGTCGAGGATTCGAATGACCAGCTTCTGTCCGAACATGGCCGGCGCGAAGCTGACGCGGTAGTCGACGCGGCGGTCGGGGACGCGCGAGGTGAAGTGTCCTTCCTGCACGATGTTCCGCTGCGCGATGTCGATGTCGGAGAGGATCTTCACGAGCGACAGGACGCGGACGCCCATGTCCTTCGGGAGGCGCACGGTGTCGACCATCGTGCCGTCGACGCGGACGCGGACGGTGTAGTCGTCCTGCTTCGACTCGATGTGGATATCGGATGCACGGGTGCGGAAGCAGATGAGCAGGATGAGCCGCAGGATGCCGACGGCCTCGCGCGACTGCTCGGCCGCGGCCTTCTTGGGCTTCTCGGTGCTGTTGCGCGCGGCGTGGGCGAGCTGGCCGCGCGCGTTGACCAGCGCGATGTCGAGCTCGTTGAACTTCTTGTCCGGCAGCGACTCGGCCGTGCGGACGAGCACGCGCTCGAAGTCGGCGGCGGTGGCTTCGCCCTCTTCCTCGTCGTCAAAGTCGACTTCCACGTCGACCACGCGATTGGCAGTTGGAATTCCTCCCCCGCCGCCCCCACCGCCCGCTCTCGCGCCGGCGCCGACGGGCGCGGCGCTGGGCGCGACGAGCTTGAGACTGGTCTTGCCGACCGTGACGGTGTCGCCGTCCCCGATGCGCATCTGCTTGACGAGCTGCCCGTTCACGCGCGTGCCGTTGCTCGAGTCAAGGTCGCGCACGCGCAGCCCGCCTTCGGGGGATTTCTCGATGACGCAGTGGTAGCGGCTCGCCTGGCCGTCGGTGAGAGCGACGACGTTGCTCGAATGCCGACCCACGGTGATCGGCTGGTCCGTCACGGGCAGGTTACGGCGGCCCTCGGCGTTTTGAATTTCGATGTAGGGCTCGGGCATCAGGTCGACTGCTCCTCGTGTGTCACGCCGCGGAACTCCCCAGCCCAGTTATGCCTGACGGGTCAAACGACGTTGACAATCCCGTCCGCCGCGTGCGGCGTCGCGA
>JBAUGM010000175.1:0-4049 GCA_049679725.1 Tepidisphaeraceae bacterium | reverse complement strand
GAGTGCATGGACGTCCGAACGGGCTCGTCGGTCATCGTCTGCGCGTTCCTCATCGGAACCTCGTGCCTCACGTCGCATCTTCCCGCGCAAGCGCCGCGCCTCACCCCCGCCGAGCGCGAGACGAACGCCAAGCGCGTCGCCACGGCCAAGGGTATGCCCATGCCGAAGGTGAACGAATCGTTCACCATCTCCCCGTTCGTCTGGGCCCCCGACATCCACAGCCCCGCGAGCATCGCCGTTTCCCCCGGCGGCGACGTCTACGTCGGCGAGGACGAGTACAACACGCAGCCGTCGCGCGAGATGGGGTTGTCGCGCATTAAGAAGTGCGTCGACACCGACGGCGACGGCGTCGCCGATCGCATCACGGTCTTCGCCGATCACGTCAACTCCCCGCAGGGCATGACGTTCGTCGGCGGCACGCTCTACGTCTCCCACGCGCCGCTCTTCACCGCCTTTCGTGATACGGACAACGACGGCGTCGCCGACGTGCGCGACGATCTGATCACCGGCCTCGGCCCCGTCCCCGAAGGGCTCGTCCACCACGTTCCCAGCGGCCCGTGCATGGGCATCGACGGACAGCTCTACATCTCGATCGGCGACAAGGGCATCGTCAAAGCCACCGGTAAGGACGGCCGAACCGTCACGCTCCTCGGCGGCGGCATCGTGCGCGTCCAACCGGACGGCACGGAGATGGAACTCTTCTCCACCGGCACGCGCAACACCTTCGACGTCTCGATCGACCCGTTCCTCAACATCTTCACGCGCGACAACACGAACGACGGCAACGGCTGGGGCTCGCGCGTCACGCACATGCAGCGCGGCGCGAACTACGGTTACCCGAACCTCTTCAAGAGCTACGGTGACGAACTCATCCCCGCGCTGGCCGACTACGGCGGGGGCTCGGCGACCGGCTCGGTCTACATCCACGAGCCCGGCCTGCCCGGCACGTTCGGCAACGCGCTCTACGCGATCGACTGGGCCGTCAGCAAAGTGTTCCGCCACCAGTTCAAGCCCAGCGGCGCGACGTTCACCATCTCTGCCGAGATGTTCAAGGAGCCGGGGTTCGACACCGATATCGACGTCGACGCCAACGGCCGGATCTTCCTCGCCGACTGGGACCGGCGCAACTGGGGCAACTCCGGGCCGGTGGGCAAAGTGTTCCTGATCCGCGCGAAGAAGCAGGTCGTCCCGCCGCCGATGGGGGACTTGAGCCGCGCGTCGATGGCGCAGCTGCTCGACACGCTGGGCGGCTACAGCCTGGTTCGTGCGCGCGAGGCGCAGGCGGAGATCGTCCGCCGAAGAAATCCGTTCGGCCTGAAGAAGCTGCTGAATGACCGCAACGCGACGCTGCAGGCGCGCGTGGCGGCCCTGTTCACGCTCGTGCGGATCGACCGCATGGCGGCGCGATCGACGATGCTCGACATGCTCGCCACGCCACGGGAGGGCGAGGCTCCCGCCGAGCCGATCGTCGCTCGAACTGACCTCCGCGAGTATGCCATCCGCGCGCTGGCCGACCACGATGACGTGATCAAGACGATCGACCCATCGGTCTTCGCCGTGGCGATAACAGATGCTAACCCGCGCGTCCGCGAGCAGGCCGCCATCGCCGCCGGCCGCGTCGCGACCACGTCGAAAGACAACCAGAACAAAACCGGGACAGATCTGGATTATTCTGCGCAAAACGCCCGCGAAATCGTGGAGAAATCGGAGACAGCGCTGGATCATTCCAGGGCAAATAAATCCAGAGCTGTCCCGGTTTTTGTTGGCCCTGCGCTGGCCGCCGCGACGGCGGACAAGGAGGTCACCGTCCGCCATGCCGCAATGCAGTCGCTGCGGCGGTTGAACGCGGTCGACGCGTGTGGCGAAGCGCTTGCCAGCGGCGCGAATCCCGAGATCGCCAAGGGTGTGCTCCGCGCGCTGCGCGGCATGCACGATCCGAAGTCCGTCGCGCTGCTGGCGCAGTACATTGCGACGGAGAAGAACGCCGAGCTGCGCGGGGAAGCGGCGCGGACGCTCGGCCGGCTCTATCAGCGGGAAGGGCCGTTCGACGGCTCGTGGTGGACGCCGCATCCGGACACGGTGCGACCGTACTACAAGGCCGTCAACTGGGATCAGACGCCGGCCGTCGGGGCGCTGATGGGAAAGCTCATCGCCGACCCCGATCCGATCGCGGCGAAGGTCGCGATCGCGGAGGCGGGGCGACGCCAGGTACGGGAGACGATTCCCGCGCTCGCCGCGTTGGTGACCAGCGCCGGCCCGCTCCGCGCGAATGCGGCGTCCGCGCTGATCGAGCTGAAGGGCAGCTCGCCGGAGGCGCTGGCGGCGCTGGAGACGATCATTCATGAGGAATCCTTCCCGGCCGACGTGCGGACGAACGCCGCGCAGGCGCTGGGCTCGATCGACGGACCTGATGCGCTGGCGACGATCGTCCGCCTCCTCGGCAAGTTCGACGCCGAGGCGAAGGAGGGCGACGCGCTGCTCGCGAAGGTCGGCGAGGTGCTCAGTGGCAAGCCCGTCCCCGGCGAGGCCGTGTCGCTCGTCGTGCCGCTGCTCGACGCGAAGCAGAAGCCCGTCCGCACCGCGGCGGCGGCGGCGCTGCTGAAGTCGGACGCGCAGCCCGCGAAGGACGCGACTGCCGCCGCATGGAAGGCTGACAAAGTTGAGCAGCTCGAGGCCATGCTGCTGGTCGTCCCGAAAGTGAAACCGGACCGTGCCAAGCCGTACGAGGCGCAGATCCGCGCCGCGGTGAATGACAAGCGCGAGCCGATCCGTCACGCCGCGATCGGCGCGATCGGATACCTCGCGGATGCGCCGTCAGTGCCGGAACTGCTGAAGCTCGCGAGCCGTTCGGTCGACCGCGCCGTCGTCATCGCCGCCCTGGCGCAGATCGGGCCGGAGAAGAAGGCGGACGACCAGATCCTGGCGGTCGCGAAGTTGCTCACGGAGACGGCCGCGTCGACCGCGACGGGCGATGATCGCGCGGCCTACGCGCGCACGCTCGCCGCCGCCCAGCGGTTCGCGGGTGACAAGCGCGTGCCGGCCGAGGAGTCGAACTCGCTCGTCTCCAAGCTCCGCCAGAGCGGCGTGATCTCCACGTTCCAGCAGACCGACGCGATCCCCGGCCCCGATGCCGATCGCAACTTCGCCAACCCCTTCCCGCCCGAGCAGAACGCCGCCGGCCCGTTCGCGCCGTTCACTGTCGACGGCAAGCAGTATGACTGGAAGCCCGTCACCGTCACCGATCCGAAAGGTCTTCAGCCGATGTCTTCGCCGGACAAGTCGGTGATCTACGCGACCGCGACGTACGACGCGCCGGCGCCGGGCAACGTCCTCCTTTCCGTCGGCAGCGACGACGGCATCAAGGTGTGGGTGAACGGGAAGGTCGTCCACGAGAACAACATCGATCGCGGCATGCTGCCGGACATGGACCGGATCAGCGTTCCCGTCGTCGCCGGAACGAACGTGCTGCTTTTCAAGGTGAACAACCGCGGCGGCGTCGCGGGATTGCAGGCGCGCGTCCGCTCGCGCGTCGTGGAGTTCGAGCAAAAAGAGCTCGGCGGCGCGCTCAACACGATGAAGGGCGAAGCGTCGCGCGGCAAGGTTGTCTTTGAGACGCTCGGCTGCAACAAGTGCCACACGCTCGACTCCCACGAAGAGCCCCGCGGCCCCTTCCTCGGCGACGCCGGGAAACGCTTCGAGCGCAAGCACATCGTCGAGTCCATCCTCCTTCCGTCGGCCAAGATCGCGCAGGGCTTCGCGTCCGAGCGCATCGTCGCGAAATCCCCGGGCGGTGATGTGGAGACGATCGGCTTCATCACGCGCGAAAGTGGTGAGGACGTTGAACTCCGCGACCTCACGGGGAAAGTGACGGTCGTGAAGAAGAGCGACATCAAGAGCCGCACCCCGCAGGCGGGGTCGATGATGCCGACGGGGTTGGCGGATGCGATGACGTTGGATGACTTCGCGTCATTGCTTCAGTTTCTTTCGACGCTGAAGGGCGCGGGAGCGGGCAGCGTGGCATCCAATCGATGACTTGCGCGCCCGTGAAG
>JBAUGM010000174.1:0-2320 GCA_049679725.1 Tepidisphaeraceae bacterium | reverse complement strand
CCTTCCTCTTCGCCCTGCTCACCGCCGGCGTCGGCTACTGGATGCTCATCCGCGGCGACGGCGTTCAGAACCTTCTGGATTTCGCGGGATTGTGGAACAATCACATTAACCTCTACCCGCGCCGGATGTTCCACGCGATCGCGGGCAGCGCGATCGTGTTGCTTCCCCTCCTGCTCGCCCTGTTCGCGCGGTTCGCGCCCCGCGCGCGAGGGATCATCTTCCTCATCTCATTGTTGCTCATCGCGGCGGCGGCGGCGCAGGTGTGGCTGGGGATTTTGATGATGTGGGATACGCCGAGCGGGCCGGTGAGGGGGTTCAACGGGTGACAACGTGCTGGGGTGCTGGGGTGAGGGGGTGATAGGGTGAGCGGAGGTGAGGCGTGGCGCGAGCGATACGCAGTCATCGACAGTTGGAGGTTTACCAGCGCGCGTTCGACGCATCGATGGAGCTTTTTGAACTCAGCAAGGTGTTTCCAGGGGACGAGCGATACTCGCTCACCGATCAGGTCAGAAGGTCATCACGCTCCGTTTGCGCAAACATGGCCGAAGCGTGGCGAAAGCGGAGATACGAAGGAGCGTTCGTCAGCAAGCTGTCCGACGTGGAAGCGGAAGCCGCAGAGACACAAGTCTGGATCGAGTTCGCAGTAAAGTGCGGCTACCTCACCACCCAGCGAGGCCGAGAGTTGTATCGCGCTTACGACGCGATCATCGCAACCATCGTGGGAATGATCACGCACACCGACTCATGGCTTCTGCCAAACGGACGCGCTTCGAGCAGGCCCTGACAGCGTTTCTCACCCCAGCCCCCTGTCCCTCCAGCCCCCTTGTCACCCCAGCACCTTCTCACCCCAGCACCCCCTCATCCCCAACCTCACCCCAGCGGTTCCACCTTCTCCACCTCGAACTGCCACACGCTTTCCACCTTCGGCGCGTCGGGGCTCTTCTTTACTTTCACGTGCAGCGTCCCGTGGACGTTCACCAGGCCGCCGTAATACGGCACCTTCTGGCCGGCCGTCACGTTGGAGTGGATGAAGTGCTGGACCTGCGGCTCGGTGTTGTAGCAGCACTTGGCGATGGAATAGACGAGCGAGAACGACTGGATTTCCGGGGCGGCCGACTCCATCGGGACCATCTCGCCGGTGAGGATCACCTTCTGCCCGTCGAGCGCGCGGTACTTCGGCGGGACGTCGTCGATCGTGCCGTACTTCTGGTCGAACGGGAACGTGACCATCGAGTACAGGTCGACCATCTTGTACCCGTTGCCCGCGTCGCGGATCCCGCCGGTGAGGGCGATGTCGAGGTAGATGTAGGTGGGAATGCCGACCAGGGCCAGCAGGACCAAGGCGAACAGCACCATTCGGATGTTGATCCGCTGGGCGAGGGGAAGTTGAACTGCTGTATCCATTTCTCGAACTCCGAGGGACGATCGTCCGCGCGCCTCTTCATGCTCCCTCTCCTCGTACCCGGGAGAGGGGCCGACGGCGGAGCAAGCTTTGGGGGCTCATGGCCGGCGTCTGCTCTGCCCCCTCTCCCCTACCCTCTCCCCGGGTACGAGGAGAGGGAGTAAGAACTCTCGCTACCCTTTACCACTCATCACTTCGCCGCGGGTTTCACGCTGTTCACTTCCATTTCGAACAAACTGACGATGAACCCGTCTTCCTTCTTCTCATCGACCTTCAGCGTCCCCTCGACGATCAACTCATCCGGGTAATAACTGACGGCTTTCCCCGGCGGGCAGGTGGAGACGACCATGTGCTGGACCTGCGGCGGTTGGCCGAAGCAGCAGGCGAACAGGTCGGGGACGAGGGCAAAGCTGGTGACGTTGCTGGCCTGGTCCATCGGGATCATGAACCCGCGGACGCGGACCTTCGTGCCGGTCAGACCCTTCACGTCGTCGGGGATGTTGCCGCCCTTGTCGGGGTCGTAGTCGAAATTGCCGAGCTCTTTGATCTGGATCTGAAGGGTCTCGCCGGGCTTGGGGGCGGCGTGAGGCTTGCGCTCTTCGGCGCTGGTGGCGACGGCGGGCTGGCTCGTCGCACCCGTCGCGAGCATCCGCTTGACCATGCGGATCTGCTCCTGGATACGGCCGACCTTCAGCGAATCGCCGCGGGCCTGGTCGCTCAGCTTCTCGAGCATGGGCAGCGCCGAGGCGAACTCGCCGCGGCTGATGGCGTTGTTGGCGCGGAGTTCGAGGGTTTCGGTGCTGGGTTGGGTCGTCTGCGCGAGCGCGACGGGCGCGGTCACGAGCAGGAGGATGAGAGCGAGTCGGAACGTCATGAATGTGTTTCCTGCTTTCCGCTTGCGGCTTCGCGGATCAACGG
>JBAUGM010000173.1:0-11453 GCA_049679725.1 Tepidisphaeraceae bacterium | reverse complement strand
GAAGAGAAACATCATCGATTCTTCTTTGCGGACTCTGCGATCTTTGCGATCTTTGCGTTGAATTCGTCCAATCGCAGGCGTCGCCGGTTTCATCCCTCGCGGGTGTGGCGCAGCCGCGTGAGGACTCAGGATGACATGGGCTGGGCGGCGGGATAGCATCACCTCGTGCACCGTACGCGCATCAAGATCTGCGGCATCACGCGCCCCGAAGACGCCGCCGCCGCCGCCGCCGCCGGCGCGGATGCCATCGGCATGGTGTTCTACGCGCGCGCCCCGCGGAACATTTCGATCGAGCGGGCGAAGGAGATCCTCGCCATCCTCCCGCCGTTCGTCAGCCCGGTTGGGCTGTTCGTCGACGCCGATGCGCGCGCGATCCTCACTCTCGTCGAGCAGCTCCACCTCCGCCATGTCCAGCTTCACGGCCACGAGCCGCCGACGCGCGTGGCGGAGCTGGGCGGGCTGGACGTCATCAAGGCCATCCGCACGGACAAGGAGATGGGCGACGCGCTGGCGACGTGGCGCCGCGCGATCGAGGAACTCAATCTCACCAACCTCCGCGGCATCGTCCTGGAGACCGCGGGGACGACTGAAGCCGGCGGGACGGGTGTGGCGAACGATTGGGACGCCGCGCAGCGTCAGCGCGCATCAGGCGCGTTCGACGGGATGCCGCAGCTCATCGCCGCGGGCGGGCTCACGCCCCAGACCGTCGGCGACGTCGTGCGCACCCTGCGCCCGTGGGCTGTCGACGTCAGCAGCGGCGTCGAAAGCAGCAAGGGTGTGAAGTCGGCGGAGAAGATTCGCCAGTTCGTCCGCGCCGTTCGTGATGCGGATGCCGCCGTCAACAACCGCGAAGGCTGAACGCTTCGTCGGCATGTGGCGCGGCCCCCGCTTTCCAACGGGGCGTTGCCATCCGTATCAGATATCGAAATACATGCAGAACTCGAACGGGTGCGGCCGAATCCGGATGGCGTCGACCTCGTTCTCGCGCTTGTACTTGATCCAGTAGTGGATCACGTCGGCGGTGAACACATCCCCTTCAAGCAGGAAATCATGGTCGCTCTCCAGCTCGTCCAGCGCCTCGTCGAGGCTCGCGGGGGCGGAGCCGATCTTTTCGTACTCCTCGGCCGAGAGGTGGTAGATGTCCTTGTCCATTGGGTCGCCGGGATGGATCTTGTTCTGGATGCCGTCGATGGCGGCCATGGTGATGGCGCTGAACGCGAGGTACGGGTTGCACGAACTGTCCGGGCAGCGGAATTCGACGCGCTTGGTCTTGGGGTTGTCCGAATACATCGGGATGCGGATCGCGGCCGAGCGGTTGCGACTGCTGTAAACGAGGTTGACGGGAGCTTCGTACCCGGGGACGAGGCGCTTGTAGCTGTTGGTCGTCGGGTTGGTGATCGCGCACAGCGCCTTGGCGTGCTTCAGGATCCCGCCGATCGCGTACAGCCCCATGTCAGAGAGCCCCGCGTACTTGTTCCCCGCGAACAGCGGCTTGTCCCCCTTCCACAATGAGAAGTGCACGTGCATGCCGCTGCCGTTGTCCTGGAAGAGCGGCTTGGGCATGAAGGTCACAACCTTGCCATGCCGGGCGGCGACGTTCTTGCACACGTACTTGTAGAGCATCACGCTGTCGGCCATGTGCACCAGCTCCTGGTAGCGCATGTCGATCTCGCACTGCCCGCCCGTCGCCACCTCATGATGATGCGCCTCGACGGGGATGCCCAGCTCCACCAGCGTCTGCACCATCTCGCTGCGGATGTTCTGCAGCGTGTCCATCGGCGGCGTGGGAAAGTAGCCCTCCTTCAGCCGGATCTTGTAGCCGCGGTTGGACGGGTCCTCGTTGCCCCGATCCCAGATGCCTTCGGCGCTGCCGACGTAATACTTCGCGTAGTTGATGCCCTGGTCGTAAAACGCCTGGTCGAAAACGAAGAACTCCAGCTCCGGCCCGAAGTAGGCGGTGTCGGCGATCTTCGATTTCTGAAGGTGCTTGATCGCCTTTCGCGCGATCGAGCGCGGGTCGCGCGAGTATTCCTTCTTGGTGATCGGATCGCGCACGTCGCAGATGATCGACAGCGTGGTGTGCTGCATGAACGGGTCGACCTTGGCCGTGTCGGCGACGGGGATCAGGAGCATGTCGCTCTCATTGATCGCCTGCCACCCGCGGATGGACGAGCCGTCGAAGCCGAAGCCGTTCTCAAAACTGTCGAGGGTGAGTTCGGAGATCGGGCAGGTCGTGTGCTGCCACAGGCCGGGGAAATCCATGAAGCGAAGGTCGATGAACTGGACGTGCTGCTGCTTGCAGAGTTTCAACACTTCCTGGGGGGTCATGTGGGCAGCTCCTTCCGATAGCCGACGACGTGGCGGATGCGCGGAAACCCGTGATCGCCCGGCCCTGCTACCCCCACTTTCACTGGTCAAAGCATCGACGGGCTGGGATTCTCGAATTCCATGTTCAAGAGGAATTGCTTGTGCGTCTTCGGGGTTTGCCGAAGCTCTGAGGGGGCAAACGTGAAGAGGTTCACGATGTCCGCCTGCGTCCGTTCTTCGAGTTGCTCGAGCACGGGCTCAACCAAGGCGTCTCGATCGGCGGGTCCGAGCCCCTCGAAGCGCGGATCGATCACGCGCACCCGGATCGACGCAGAGTTATACCGATAGGCGTCGACGGAATCGAAGCCCGCATTCCGCAGAGCGTCTTCGACTCGGCGGGTTTCCATGGTGCGTTTGGCTTGCCAGTCGGGTGCGGCTGTGTTCGTCATGGGAGTTGTTCCTCCACCCAATCGTAGATCGCCTTCGCCGTTTTTAGCAAGCCGATCGTCTCACCGGTATCCCGCCTTCCGGTCTCGTACCGGAGGTCGGTTGTCCAGTCGTACCGCCGCATCCGCTTCGCGATCTCAAGGGGAAGGCTGACACCTAACGCTCGCAGTTCGCCGAGCAGCACATCGGGGCGGTGCATCTTCGCGCCGGCAGTGATCCGTTCCAGCTTATCCGCCTTTCCGGCGGCGGGGGTGCGATCCAAGATCAATGCCTTCAGCGAGCACTCGACGGCGTAGCCTCCTATATATTGGGCATCGAGAGTCAGCTTTTCCCGCAGCAGGGTTTCCGCGGTCGTCAACCGCTGAGCCGCCACCCTCTGAAAGTCCCGGCTCCTCGTCGGCGGCATCGGCCAACTCCGGTTTCAAGAAGAACGCATCGCACGTCCCTTCGATCGTCGCGCTCACCCCTTCATCGCTTCCACCCCACCCATGATCTCCGACAGTTCCGTCGTGATCTGGCTCTGGCGGGCGCGGTTGTATTGCATGGAGAGGGCCTTGGCCATCTTGTCGGCGGCGTCGGTGGCGCTCTTCATGGCGACCATGCGGGCGACGTGCTCGCTGGTGGCGGCGTCGAGGTAGGTCTGGAAGTAGGCGGTGCGGAACGCCAGCGGCAGCAGCTCGTCGAAGATCTGCTTGGGATCGGGGGAGAAGTCGTAGATCGTCTGCGTGTCGTAGACGTGGGCGGCGATGGTCGCGTCGGCGCCGCTGCGCTTCGCGTCGAGCGCGCCGGCCTGGGCCTGCGCTTCCTTCTCCGCGACCTGACGGGCGATCTGGTCGGTGACTTCGGTGATGCTCTTCAGCGGCAGGAACTTCGCCACTTCGGCCCGCTGCACGCCCGTGCTGATGAAGTTCATGTAGGCGACGTGCACGCCGTCGATCTCGCCGGCGGCGAAGCGGTCCATGAGTTCGTTGGCCACGCGCTCGGCGTCGGCGAAGCGCGGCGGGTCCTGCAGCTCGAGGCGCCGCGCGATCGGCCGCTTCTGGAAGTTGAGGAACGTGATCCCCTTCTTCCCGGCGACGTACAGCTCGACCGTCTTGCCCGCCGCCACCTGCTCCTTGAGGAACGCGTTGGCCTTGCGCAGGACCGACCCGTTGTACGCGCCGGCGAGGCCGCGGTTGCTGGTGAGGACGACGAGCACGATGCGGTTGGTCGCCGTCTCGGGCGTCACCTGCCGCAGCAGCGGGTGCTCGATGTCGCCGACGCTCACGCCCAACTCGCGGACCAGCTCGCGGAGCTTCATCGTGTAGGGCTTGGTGCCGACGGCGCGCTTGAGCGACTTCTGGAACTTGGCCGTCGCGATCATCTGCATGGTCTTGGTGATCTTGCGGATGTTGCGTACCGCCTTGCGGCGTTTGACGATTGCGCGGGCCTTGGCCATGAGTTGCTTCTCGCTCCGATCGGGTGTAGGTGGCGCGGCGGATTATCCTCAGCGACACCACTTTGGCAAGCGGTTGAATGCGACACAACGCGATTCGTGGACGTCGTCCGCATCGGCTCGCCACGACCCGGCTCCGTCCCCTGCGCGGACGTCCGCTTTAGCACGCGTGAGTCCCCGTGTATGCTCCTGGCGCAATGCCCGCGGAGAACAGCGACAACAGCACCGACCAAGCCCTCGACCCCCTGCGCAGGCGGATCGACGCGCTCGACGCCAGGATCGTCGAGCTGCTCAACGACCGCGCGAAGATCGTCGTCGAGATCGGCAAGATCAAGCAGCAGAACAACTCGCCCATCTACGCCCCCGATCGCGAAAAAGCGGTCCTGCAAAAGCTCCGCACGCTGAACCACGGCCCCCTCCCCGACCGCTGCCTCGAGGCCGTCTACCGCGAGCTGATGAGCGGCTCGTTCGCCCTGGAAAAACCCCTCCGCATCGGCTTCCTCGGCCCGGAGGCGACGTTCTCCCACCACGCCGCCGTTCGCAAGTTCGGCAGCAGCGTCGACTACGTCCCGCTCTCGGAGATCCCCGACGTCTTCGAGGAAGTCGTCCGCGGCCACATCGACTACGGCCTGGTCCCCGTCGAGAACTCGATCGGCGGCGGCGTCGTCGACACGCTCGACGCGTTCCTCCACAGCTCCGCCCGCATTTGCGCCGAGGTGCAGATCACCGTCCACCACAACCTGCTCGCCAAGGAGCCGTGGGAACGCGTGACCCGGATCTGCTCGAAAGCGCAGGTCTTCAGCCAGTGCCGCAACTGGCTCAGCGCGACGGCGAAGGACCGCGCCCACGTCCCCGTCGAGAGCACGACCGCCGCCGCCAAGATGGCCCAGGATCAGGCGGGCGTCGCCGCCATCGGCTCGAAGCAGGCGGCCGAGTTGTACGGGCTGAGCATCCTCTTCGAGAACATCGAGGACAACCCGGACAACGTCACGCGCTTCTTCGTCATCGGCCGCGAGGGCGCCAAGCGCACCGGCGACGACAAGACCGCCATCATGTTCACCACCGCCCACAAGCCCGGCGCGCTGGCGGAAGTCCTCGACGTCTTCAAGGAGAACGGCATCAACCTGACCGACATCGAGAAGCGCCCGAGCAAGAAGGTGAACTGGGAATACTACTTCTTCATCGACGCCCAGGGCCACGCCGACGATCCGGGCATGAAGAAGTCGGTGGAGGAGGCGAAGCAGCACTGTCTGCAACTGACCGTGCTGGGCAGCTACCCGCGGGCGACGGAAGTGCTGTGATGGCTGCGAGCGGTTTCCCCTCCTTCGATCACACTCTAAGCCGCGATTCACAATCAGGCACTTATTGCCGAAAACGCATGAGGCCGCTACCATGTGGGCGTCACGTCAAGAGGGTGGAGTCGCGGCATGGCTCCCTGCTGCTGGATCAGCCGATCATGGTACAGTCACTCGCCGATCGCAGCTCGATTGAGGACGAAGCGAAGCTTCGAGAGCTACTGATGTTTTGCAAGCGCATGGGACGCCAGACCAATCAAGCGTCTGTCATGCTCATCTTTAATGATGTGCGTCACTACATCGAAGACTTCAAGGACTAGTGCGATCACTCTCTCTGACGGAGACGATGTGGCCGAGCTAAACCAATTTGCCATCAGCAGGACACTCGGTAGCACGATGAAAGTTGGGGTGCGCTCGGGGTTCGGATATACCAGCGGCCTCCAGGCAGTCGGATCCGCGCTCCTGGCCCGTCCCGTCCATCAGGAACAACTGGGGTTCTCCGAGACCGCTGAGCGAACGATCATCCGCGCCTTCGCCGACATCGCGCAAGGGCGCTCCGTCGATCGTCTTCTCGCTGATCCCGGGTTATCTCTCCGCTTCTATTCGCGATGCCAACAGCTTGGCATTTCAGCGACGCAGGAAGCCATCAACCGTCGCTTGTTCGTTATCCGAAAGAATCCCCGACCAGGGATCCGAGTTCCGCACGTCACAAGGCCTGTTCGGCTTGAAAGCGCGGGCGAATTTCTTTTTGCCGCGGAGTTCGCGATGGTTCAGCTTTCGTACCGTCACGGCGCATCCGTCGACGACATGCTGGCCAACCCATTGCTCGGTGAAGAATTTGACCGGCTTGCCACGGCGCTTGAACCGCGACGATCTAACGTGGAGCACCGACTCACCGCTCTTTACATACGCAAGAGACGCCACTTCAAACGGGTGCAGCACCGCGAGCGCGTTTCCCAAGTCCCTCTCGCTCGGATCGACGATCGCTGGATCGACCTTGGTTCATTGGATGACATTCACTTGGATCGAGCGGCCAGCGAAGAAGGAGGCTTACTCCTCGTAACAGAGCGCGGCAGTCAGCCGCGAGACTTGTACGCTGCTGAAGACGAAGACTTACAACGCGCCGCCAAACCATTCTCTGATGTCGGCGTCTACGAAACCGTGGCGGACCACTTTTGGTCACCGCGGCCCGATCAAATCCACCTGTGCGTCGCACCGCTCGGCAAGAAGTATTTCGGACACTCGCGACACGATTGGCTGTTGAAACTCATTCAGTCGCGCGAGCCCATATTCAATCTGCCGGTTCATCGCAGCTGAAGCGATCGTTCCGGGCTTTCTGTCCGCCATCCTGCTCTGCCGCCCTGCTTGGTGTGCTTGGCGGCTCTCCACCTTACCAACCGTGCGCGAATATCGTGACAAAAGCGCAAAAGGAGTTACGAGAATCCGGATTCTTTTCGCTCGTTTTTCGGGGGGAAGTTGCACGGTGTTGCGCGCATGTCATGAGAAACGCGCACGAGTCACCCGTGTAGAAGGCGCGCGACCAAGTCGGTGAGGCGCCCGTCAAGGGGAATCCGGGTCTTCGCCTGACGGCTCAGACACCGGCGTGACGGCCCGCGCCAGTCTGTGCGACTACGCCGAGTCGCGCTGTGGAAAATGTGCCGGAATGTGCCATGGTCTTCGAAATGACAAAACGAACCCATTTCTTCGCGGCGGCGCGCTGCTCGTGGCCCGGCCGGGAGTTGCGCGATCGCGCGGGCGCAGCACGCTGCGAAGAATGTTCCGGAATGTTCCATCAGGCCGAAAATGACGGAACGAACCCACGGCGGGTTGGGCATTCCGCCGGCGCGCCACCGGCGGTTATAGAAATCCGGTCGAAACGTCCGATAATGAACCACAGTCGACCGCGGCTGCGACACGGAGGTTGCTCGCTTTGACCGATGTGCTGGACCAATCCGAAGTCGACGCCCTGCTCGCCGCGGTGGATACCGGGTCAGTCGCTGCGCAGGAAGCGCCGCCGACCGTCTTCGGGTCCAACGGTAGATCCCAGATCGACGTTCAGGTCTACGACTTCAAACGGCCCGAGCGCGTCTCCAAGGACCAGATGCGGGCGCTGGAAGCGCTGCACGAGGGGTTCGGGCGGAACTTCGGGGCGGCGCTGTCGGGGTACCTGCGGACGATCATCGAGGTCAACGTCGCGCACATCGAGCAGCTCACTTACTCCGAGTTCATCCACTCACTGCCGAATCCGACCTGCTTCAACCTGCTCAAGGCGGACCAGCTTGACGGGCAGCTGTGCCTGGAGATCAGCCCGCTGATCATCTACCCGATCATCGATCGGTTGCTCGGTGGGAGCAACGCGGACCTGTTCATCCCGCAGCGCCCGCTCACGCAGATCGAGCAGCGACTCGTTCAGCGCATCACGGATCGGGCGACGCATCACTTGTCGGAGGCGTGGAGCAACCTGACGCCGACGACGTTCAAGGTCGAGGATTTCGAGAGCAACCCGCAGCTCGTGCAGATCGTTCCGCCGAACGAGACGGTGGTGGTTGTCGGGTTCGAGCTGAAGATGGGCAACCGCGCCGGCACGATGAGCCTGTGCATCCCGTACAACGTGATCGAGCCGATCATGGGCGTCCTCGCGGCCCAGAACTGGTTCAGCTACCAGCGCAAGGGCGGCCAGGAAGATCACGTGAGGAAGCTCACGAAGAACGTGCACAATGCGCCGGTCGAGATGCGGGCGTTCCTCGGGCAGACGAGCATCAGCCTCAATGATCTGCTCTCGCTCCAGGTCGGCGATGTCATCACCACCGAGAAGGACGCGGCCCACGACGTGCTGATCCAGGTGGAAGGGAAGAACAAGTTCCTCGCGCAGCTCGGGCAGTTCCGCGGAAGCCGCGCGCTGCGGATCACGCGGATGTGTCAGCAGATCGAGCTGTCAAAAGCTGAAGCCGCGGGGGAGAAGAAATGAGCCGTGCCGCATCCGCGCGGGGGTTGGCGCGCGCGGGAGGAATCGGCGCGCGCGGGGAGCTCCCCGGGAGCTACTTCGCGCGCTCCGAGCTTCCCCTGGCGAGCCTGGCCCTGCTCATCCCCCTGCTCGTCGTCTACGAAGTCGGCACCCGCCACTTCGCCAGCGATCCGTTCGCCCGGACCGAGCATCGGATCATCGCGTTCAAGCTGATGCAGGACTTCTTCCACCTGTTCGGCGCCAGCGGACGCTATCTCCCGGCCCTGGCGATCGTTGGGATCCTGCTGGCGTGGCACATCGCGCGGAACGACCCGTGGAAGGTGAAGCCGGGGACGCTGGTGGGGATGTCGATCGAAGGGACGTTCCTGGGGTTGCCCTTGCTCGCGGTGGGGATTCTGGGGCTGCGCTACCTGTCGGCGACGACGAGCCCGGACTGGCGCGGGATGGTCGTATTGTCCATCGGGGCCGGGATTTACGAGGAGCTCGTCTTCAGACTGATCGCGTTCACCCTGCTCCAGTTGCTCCTGGTGGATCTGTTGGGGATAGGCAAGCTGTGGGCGGGTGCGACGACGGTATTAGCAGCGTCGTTGCTGTTTTCCCTCTACCATTACTTGGGTACCGAGACGTTCAACTGGCACATCTTTGCCTTTCGCACGTTCGCCGGCATCTATTTTGGCGTCGTCTTTCTGTTTCGTGGTTTTGGAATAACAGCTTACTCTCACGCTAGTTATGACGTCTGTGTGGTAGCTCTCAGATGGTTCGCGCGGGCGTGAACGGAATTTTTTCTATCCATCCGGTTAGCGACGCTATAAGATTCCGCCATCAGGTCCGCGTTGGACGGACCCCTTTCCGACAGAGAGCGGGCGGGTCGAACGACATAGGAGGTCGTTTGGCTCAATCCGATTGCGTTTGGAACAACGATCCAAACGGCCCGCTGTAACGTACTGATGGAAGAGATCGTGCATTCCGTCACAAACTGAAGGGCCCATTCCCCTTCGAGAAAGAGCATGGACGCCATGAGCAACCGAACCAAACAACGCCGTTCGGGGGGTTTGACCCTCCTTCTCTACCAGCGGACGCTCCACCCCGAGCTGTTCAAGATTCTTGCGTCCGAGCAGGTTTCCCGCCGCGCGTACGAAGCCGACATCTGGCTCGTCGAGGGTGGCCATGTGATCTCCCTCACAGCCGGCAAGAACACGCTGACCGAGGTCATCGTCACCAGCAACGAGCCCCTGACCGATCGCGGCCTGCTCCAGACCATCCCCTGCCGTGGCGAGAAGTACCACGAAATGCAGGCTGCCCCGAACCTGAAGTACATGATCAGCACGCAGGAAGAGCAGTTGAGCCAGACGCTCTACGACGCGACGAAGCACGAGATTTCGACCTACGCCGCGCGCCGCGAGCTGATGAACGCCGAGGTCCCCGCGACCCAGGAAACCGGCGCGAGCCTCAGCGTCCTCGACATCGAGCGCCGCAGCCACGAGTTGCTCGTGCAGAGCTTCCACCTCTTCGACGAGAACCAGATGGTCATCAAGACCCAGGCGATCATCGAAGTCGTGAAGGGCTAAGCTTCGGCTTCGTCGTCCGTACTCCATGCATTCAGAAGCCCAGCCCTTCAGGGCTGGGCTTCTTTTTCCGCTCACACGACTCACACTTCGCGCTCCTGTTCGGAAGCCGGCGCGACGTACGCCTCCACGCGCTCGAAGATCTGATCGGTAGGCTTACGCTCGTACACGAAATCGTCGAGCTTGATCCGACCCCCAGGTGACCCTTCCACCTCATAATCAAGGAACGCGATCCCCTTCCGATCCCACAATCGCTTGTCGATCTGCCTGACCTGATCGAGCGCGATAGTCGGGTGCCCGGGCGCGGAAAGCGTGTTCCCCGACAATCGATACTCCCCGCGCGAGTTGTACAGCGCCCAGACCAGCAGCCCGATCCCCACCGGCGGAAGCGTCAGCGCCAGCACCTTCTGGAACAGGATCCCCATCGCGTTGTGGTGCGTGTAGTTCTTCAGCTCCGCCGACAGCGCCCCCGCCTTCTCGTCGTCCTTCGCTTCCTGGGCCACGGTGAGCTGCGACTGAAGCTCGACGATCTTCCGATTCCCCTCCGGCCACTTCACCCACCCGTCGTACGCGAACCACCCCGCCATGCCCACCAGCAGCACGGCCATGATGTACCGCGTATTGCGATAGTACCGCCCGGCGCGGGCGACGATGTCCTGCTGTCCAACGGCTGGGTTTTCGATGTCGGTGGTGCTCATGCTTGGGGTGTGTCCGCGATTCGCTCCGCGTCCTCCAGCGCCGCGAGCATCCGCCGCGCCGATGCGACCGCCTTGATCATCGCGTGCCGACCTTCCGCCAGCTTCTCCGCCCCGATCGCCGGCGGCGACGCGTCGGTTTCCTTCTTCTGCTTCTCCAACTCCGCGACGAGATGGCGGGCGCGCTTCAGCGCGTCCTCCAGCATCGCCCGGTCGGCAGGATCGAGATCGATCACGGCGGGCATTATACGGGGCGACGCCGTCCGCTGCGCTTCCCGTCGTGCGCGTTTCTCACGACAAACGCGCAAAAGCACTTACGACAAAACCGGATTCTCGCGATTTATTTTCGCCGCTTTTTCAGGGGATTCGCGAAGATCCGGCGCGCGCTATTGCGCGAATCTCATGAGAAACGCGCACGGGTTCGCACAGGGTAACGGGCCTCGATGTGAGGCCCGGTTCGCTCCGCACGGAGCGCTCGCCCGGTTGACTTACCGGCGACGCCCGATAACGTGCGGCCTCCTCCAAAACGGGGGAGGTCCGAGGGGTGCGGGAAGAAGGGCTTCTTCCCGCATGGCTTCTCGGGGTTTCTCGCTATCGGCGTCATCACATGTTTCACCTGCGCCGGCCGTACCGTCAGGCCTGTGGTTCGCGCTGCACTAGTGCTCCGTCGCCGTTAGAGTTTCGGGTAGAGCCTGCGGAGCTTCACCCGCGCGTCGGCGGTGGTGAACTGCCAGTCGATCCGGG
>JBAUGM010000172.1:0-3434 GCA_049679725.1 Tepidisphaeraceae bacterium | reverse complement strand
CCCTCTCCCCTGCCCTCTCCCCGGCGTACCGGGAAGAGGGAGTAAATGCGGATCGCCAAGAATGAGCGCTACACCCCACGGCGAGGTAGACTGACACACCAGCTTGACCGGGACAGTTGTTAGGGTATAATTAGGTGTCGCACTGCACACGCGGTGCACCCTCTTCGTCCAGCCGCGGGACGTCGAGCGATGGCCTCCATCACGCGGCGTTCTCCGGGGAAAGGCACGGGGTACCCTCATGTCCATTTCGTTTCCCGCCACGGATTCGCCGTCGTCGCTCGAACAGATCCGCGCGACGCGCGCACAGCACGGCACGCGCGTGACGAGCCAGGCCCGCGTCGAAGCGAACCGAAAGAACTGCCTCCAGAGCACCGGCCCGACGACGTCCGCGGGCAAGCGCCGCGCCTCGCGCAACGCGATGAAGCACGGGCTCTGCCGCACGCTCTCGTGCCTGCCCAGCGAGTGCGAGGCGACGTTCCTCACGTTCGTCGCCGAGCTCGAGCAAGAGCTGCGCCCGGCCACCGCGCTCCAGCGGATCACGTTCAACCAGATCGCCAGCCTCACCTGGCGGCTGGAGCGGCTGCCGGAGGCGCAGACGAAGCTGTTCGCGGAGGAGCTGGCGAAGGTCGGGTCATACGACTGGGACGGAGGTGCGGCCGCGGACGGAGAGGAACTGAAGCCGTCGGACGTGCTCGCCCGGCGGTTCAGCGACGAGCCGGGATCGAACGGCTTCGCGCTCCTGGAGCGCTACGAGCGCGGGATGCGCAGCCAGCTCCTGCGCTTGATGCGCCACTACGATCAGCTGCAAAAGCGCCGCCCGACGACGCCATACGATCCCGATGAGCCGCCCTGCCCCAGCGAGGGGTCGAAGCCGGCATGGACGGAGGAGAAAGCACAGGCGCAGCGCGCCTGGTTCGCGGAGCAGGAGCGGCTGCACGCGCAAGGGAAGCAGCCGGACCCCGAGTGGCTCCGCTTGCGCGAGATCCACCAGCGGCAACTGGCGGAGGCGAAGGGGAGGGCGGCGGAGAAGGCGAAGCCTGGCTGGTTCGAACTCCGCCAGGAGCACTTGCGCCGCGAGGCGGAGGAGGAGGCGCGTGAGGCAGCGTCATCAACCGCGGCGACCCCCGCGCCCTCTTCCACGCCCGCATCCACAGCGGTCCAGAGCGTCAGCGCCGGGCCGCGCCGTTCGGAAAGGGAAGTGGTGTGCGAGGAAGAAACGGCGCGGGGCGGCGCTGGCGCTCTGCCCCGCCGTGGGGGGGAGGAACCGCGCGACCAATCGCGCGACGCCCGCCCGAAACGAAGCCAATCGAAGCCAACGCAAAACCTCGAATTGGATGCGCCAGAAGGGAAATGTTCCATTCCCGATGCATCGCCGGTGACGAAACGAAGCCAACCCGCGGCGCGGGACGCGACTCCTATGCCGGCCGCGCGTGGTAACTTACAATCGCCGCTCGACCCGCCGATGCTTGACTCTGCTCGCGGGGGACACGACATCGTCACCATCACCAGACAGACGGAGACCGAATGCGCCGAATTCTGACCTCGTCCATCCTTATGGCCGCGCTCCTCTTCACGATCATGCCCGCCGCCGCGCGCGGCGGCGTGGATCCGGAGATCGCGCGAAAGCTCCACCAGAGCGCCTCACCGTCGCTCGTCGCCGTGCAGTTCGTCTGGGAGAACGAGTTGAACCGGCGCGAGCTGGTCGGCGCGGGCGTCGTCGTGCAGCCGGACGGGCTGGTCATGATGTCGATCGCCGTGACCGACCAGCGCATCCCCGACGATCAGATGAAGGACTTCAAGATCATCGTGCCGCGCTTCGACAAGGAGCCGGACGAGATCGAAGCCGTCTTCCAGGGGCGCGACGAGCGGACGAACCTGGCGTTCGTGCGCGCGACCGAGCCGCAGAAGTGGCAGGCGATCACGTTCGAAGAGGCATCGTACGGCGTGGGTGATCCCGTGCTGGCGGTCGGGCTCTTGCCGAAGGACGCGGGGTACAAGTCGTACGTGATGCAGGGAACAATCGCCGCCGAGCTGCGCGGCGAAGTCCCGCAGGTGATGACCAGCGGCGGCCTCGCGGCGGTCGGGTCGCCCGTGTTCAACGTGAAGGGGCAGGCGATCGGGTTCGTCAACTTCCAGACCGATCAGTCCGCGTTCCTCAACATCAACGATCCGCGCAACCCGCTGGCGGCCGTCACCAACCCGCCGATCTTTTTCGTCCCGACGCGCGACTTCGCGCAGGGGATCAAGACGCCGCCCATCGCGGGCGAGCCGTCGCTCATCCCGTGGATCGGCATCCCACAAAGCGCGATGACGGGCGTGAACAAGGACGTCGCCGAGGAGCTGGGGCTGAAGGACCAGCCGGCGATCGAGCTGGGCGACATCATCAAGAGCACGCCCGCCGAGAAGGCGGGCCTCAAGAGCGGCGACGTCGTGGTGAAGGTCAACGGCGAAGCGCTGGAGCGCGGCGACGCGCCCGAGGAGCTGCCCATGATCCTCGTCCGCAAGCTCCGCCGGCTCAAGGTGGGCGATGAGGTGACCCTCTCTCTGCTCCGCGCCAAGGGCGAGCCGCTGACCGATGTGAAGGTGACGCTCGACGAGCGCCCGAAGATGGCCAACCTCGCCGAGCGGTTCTGGGCCGAGGACCTCGGCTTCTCCGTGCGCGAGTTGGTGTTCGTCGACAGGTATCGGCGCCGCCTCAAGGACGACGCGACGGGCGTGGTCGTTTCGCTTATCAAGCAGCAGAGCTCCGCGCAATCGGCCAAACTGCAGGTGGACGACATGATCACGGAGATGAACGGCCAGGCCGTGACCGGCGTGGAGGAGTTCCAGAAAGCGTACGAGGCGACGCGCAAGGAGAAGCCGAAGGAGCCGGTGGTGCTGGTCGTGCAGCGCGAGAGCAACACGCAGGTCATCCGCATCGAGCCGCCGCAGTAGGAAATGATCGCATGACGAATCGCGAGCAACCAGATCGCACGAGCCTCTGGCGCTGGCTCCGACGCCTCGTGGTTCTCACGTTTGGCGGTGCATCTCACAGCAGGCGCTGATCGCGTACACCGAGGGGATTGCGTTCCACCGGTCCGTGGTCACCTGGCCCCTGACCCCGCGCTGGGAGACGCGACGCGGCACGTATTCGCTACCCATCCACCGCGACGTAGGCGGCGAATCCCGCTCGCGCAGGCAAGTTCGCTCCTACGCGCTTGGGGATCATTTGGCGGTGATTGCGGTCAACCGTTCGTACGGCAGCCGATCGGGCGGCGCTCGCTACTACAACGCTGAACTAGTGCTCTGTCATGTCTAAGGTTTGGGTTTGCCGATGATCCTCCTGCCCGGCTGCTTGTTGCCGGCATTGAGCAAGGAGGCTCAGGTGCAAAAGAAGTATGTGGTTCGCTTGTCGGATGAGGAGAGGGAACAACTCGCCGAGATCGTCAGGAAGT
>JBAUGM010000171.1:0-10631 GCA_049679725.1 Tepidisphaeraceae bacterium | reverse complement strand
CCCGCCGCGCGGTCGGCGACACGGTGAATGAGAAGTGCCATGAGCTTCAATGACGTTTCATTCGTGCCCCCGCCTGCGAGCGAGCCCCGGCGGCTTGTCCTGCACCTCGCGCAGAACGTCAGCGCGGCCCGTCACGCGGCCGGCCTGACGCAGCGCGAACTCGCGGACGCCGCCGAGCTGTCGCGCGCGACCGTTCACCTGATCGAAGCCGGCGCGTGTGACCCGCGCGTCTCGACGATCGCGCACCTTGCCCGCGCGCTGCGGCTGTCGCCGCTGCAACTGCTGGAAGGGCGGAACGGATCGTCATGAGCTTCCGCTTCAAGCAATCCAGCGTTCTGCCGGGGTTCGGGCTCAGCCTCGGGTACAGCCTGCTGTACCTGTCGCTGATCGTCCTGATTCCGCTCGGCGCGCTCGTCTGGCGGACGACGCGGCTCACGTGGCCGCAGTTCTGGGAGACGGTGACGGAGCCGCGCGTGATGGCGTCGTACAAGCTGACGTTCGGCGCGTCGCTGGTCGGCGCGCTGATCAACGCGGTGTTCGGCTTCGTCGTCGCGTGGACGCTCGTTCGTTACCGGTTCCCCGGCCGGCGAATCATCGACGCGATCGTCGACCTGCCGTTCGCCCTGCCGACGGCGGTGTCGGGGATCGCGCTGACGACGATCTACGCGCCGACGGGCTGGATCGGCCGGCACTTGACGAACTGGGGCATCGAGGCCGCGTTCACGCCGCTGGGCGTAACGATCGCGCTGACGTTCATCGGGTTGCCGTTCGTCGTCCGGACGCTCCAGCCGGCGCTGCAGGACCTCGACGCCGAAGTCGAGGAAGCGGCGGCAAGCCTGGGGGCAAGCCGGTTCAAGACGTTCTATCGCGTGATCCTGCCGGCCGTGCTGCCGGCGCTGATCACGGGTTTCGCGCTGGCGTTTGCGCGGGCGCTGGGTGAGTACGGATCGGTCGTGTTCATTGCGGGCAACATGCCCATGAAAACGGAGATCAGCGCGCTGCTGATCATCGTGAAGCTCGAGCAGTACGACTACGCCGGCGCGACCGCCATCGCGGTGGCGATGCTCGTCGCGTCGTTCGCCATCCTGCTGGGCATCAACCTGCTCCAGTGGTGGACGGCCCGGCGGTTCGGGAGGGTGGCGTAGGTCATGAGCGCGATCCCGCAAAGCATCCTCGAATACCCGTCGAACCCCGCCCCGGCCGCCCGCGCGCACGGTGCGCCGCTGCCGTGGGTGAAGTGGACGTTCATCGGCGTGTCGATGACGTTCCTGGGACTGTTCCTGTTCGTCCCACTGCTGGCGGTGTTCACCGAGGCGCTGCGGAAGGGGTTCGGGCCGTTCCTGAAGGGCATGACCGAGCCGGCGGCGCTCTCCGCGATCAAGGTGACGCTGCTCACGTCGTCGATCGCCGTGCCATTGAACCTCGTCTTCGGCCTGGCGGCGTCGTGGGCGATCGCGAAGTTCGAATTCCTCGGCAAGAACGTCCTGATCACGCTCATCGACCTGCCGTTCGCGGTCTCGCCCGTCATCTCCGGTCTCATCTACGTGCTGCTCTTCGGTCTTCAGGGACTGTTCGGCGAATGGCTGCGCGATCACGACATCAAGATCATCTTCGCGGTCCCCGGCATCGTGATGGCGACGGTCTTCGTGACGTTCCCGTTTGTCGCGCGCGAGCTGATCCCGCTCATGCAGGAGCAGGGGAGCGACGAGGAGCAGGCAGCGCTGTCGCTGGGCGCGGGCGGCTTGCGGACGTTCTGGCACGTCACGCTACCAAACGTGAAGTGGGCGCTGCTGTACGGCGTGATCCTGTGCAACGCCCGCGCGATGGGCGAGTTCGGCGCCGTCTCCGTCGTCTCCGGGCACATTCGCGGCAAGACGAACACGATGCCGCTGCACGTGGAGATCCTCTACAACGAATACAACTTCGTGGCCGCGTTCGCGGTGGCGTCGCTGCTGGCGCTCTTGGCGCTGATCACGCTGGTGCTGAAGTCCCTGGTCGAGATGAAGGCTCACGGATCGGGCGGGAGAGAGAGCGGGGAGCGATGAGCATCGACGTGCGCAACGTGAGCAAGCGATTCGGCGCCGTCGCGGCGGTGCGCGACGTATCGCTGACCATTCCCGACGGCGAGCTCGTCGCGCTGCTCGGGCCGAGCGGGTCGGGCAAGACGACGCTGCTCCGCGCGATTGCGGGGTTGGAGTTTCCCGACTCGGGCACGATCCTCTTCGACGGCCGCGACGTGCATGGCGAGCCGGTGGGGCGGCGGGGCGTTGGCTTCGTCTTCCAGCACTACGCGCTCTTCCGCCATATGACCGTCGGCGACAACATCGCCTTCGGCCTGCGCGTCCGCCCGTGGCGCAAGCGGCCATCGAAGGCGAAGATTCGCGAAAAGGTAAAGGAGCTGCTCTCGCTCATCCAACTCGAAGGTTTGGAGGAACGCTACCCCTCACAACTCTCCGGCGGTCAGCGGCAACGCGTCGCGCTCGCCCGGGCGCTGGCGATCGAGCCGAAGGTGCTTCTGCTCGACGAACCCTTCGGCGCCCTCGATGCGAAGGTCCGCCAGAGCCTGCGGCGATGGCTGCGCCGGCTGCACGAGCAGATCCACGTCACGAGCCTGTTCGTCACGCACGACCAGGAGGAGGCGCTGGAGCTGGCCGACCGGATCGTGGTCATGAACCAGGGGAAGATCGAGCAGGTCGGCACGCCGGATGAGGTGTTTCATCGCCCGGCCAACGCATTCGTCATGGAGTTTCTCGGCAACGTCAACCTGTTCCATGGCCGCACGGACGCCGGCGCGCGCCTCAAGCCCGCCGACCGCGCGCCCGCTCGGCTGCGCGTTCGCCCGCACGACATCGAGATCCACACTCATCCGAATGGTCACACTGTCGCGGCGCGCGTGGTCCGCATCCAGTCGGCGGGGCCGACGGTGAAGATCGAACTGGAACAGCCGGACGGCGCGCCGGCGCACGCGGAGTTGACGCACGAGTCGTTTCGATCGACGCAGGTGACGGTCGGGCAGCGGGTGTACCTGACGCCGAAGAACGCGTACGCGTTCGAGGAGGATTATTCGATCTGACGAGGTGGGGTTTGCCCTCAATGCTCAACGTCATCCTGAGGGAGTTCTACGACCCGAAGGATCTCGGGCTCGAGAGCGACGTTCGACCCCGAGATCCCTCGGTCGCTTGAGCTCCCTCGGGATGACGTGCTTGCGAACTTCGCGGCGAAATCTAGAGCTCCGCCGTGATGAGGCTCGCCAGCTCCGACCGCTCGCTCTTCGCCAGCGTTACGTGCCCGACGATGTTCTTTCCCTTCAAGCGCTCGACGACGTACGAGAGCCCATTGCTGCTGCTGTCGAGGTAGGGGTTGTCGATCTGTGTGGCATCGCCGGTGAGGACGAGCTTCGTCCCTTCGCCGACGCGCGAGGCGATCGTCTTCACCTCGTGCGGCGTGAGGTTCTGCGCCTCGTCCACGATCATGAACTGGTGCGGGATGCTGCGCCCGCGGATGTAGGTGAGCGGTTCGAGGACAACCTGGCCGCTCTCGACGAGCTGCGTGATGCGCTGCTCGACGGACGAGAGCGTCGCGTGGCCCTTGTGCTCGCCGTCGCCGGAGAGGCGGTTGGAGAGCAGGTAGGCCATGTTGTCGAAGATCGGCTGCATCCAGGCGGTGAGCTTCTGGTCCTTGTCGCCGGGCAGGTAGCCGATGTCGCGGCCGAGGGGCATGATGGGGCGGGCGCATAGGAGCTTCTGGTACGTCTGGTCGTTGAGGACCTTCGTCATGCCCGCGGCGATCGCGAGCAGCGTCTTGCCCGTGCCGGCGGCGCCGATGAGCGAGACGAGCTTGACCGAATCGTCGAGCAGCAGGTCGAACGCCATCGTCTGCTGCACGTTTCGCGGCATGATGCCGAACACCGGCCCGCGGCGGTGGCGCGTGGGCATGAGCTTCTGCACGTCGCCGTGGTAACGCGTCAGGGCGGTGTGCGCTTCATCGGATGCGTCGCGCAGCAGGACGAACTCGTTGGCGTACAACTCGCCGCCGGCTTCATCGGGGGGCAGGACGATCCCTTTTTCGGAAAACAGCCGGTCGATCGTCGCGCCGGGGACGGTCAGCTCGCGGTAACCGGTGTAGAGGCGCTCGAAGTCGACTTTCTGGGCCTCGAAGTCTTCCGTCGTCAGCCCCAGCGCATCGCTCTTGATGCGGGCGTTGATGTCCTTGGTGATGAACACGACACGCTTGCCGCTCGCGGCCAGGCTCTTGGCGCAGCAGATGATCCGATTGTCGGGTGTGTTTGCGGTCAGACCGGCGCAGAGTTGCTGGTCTTCCTCCAGCACCACGCGCACGCTCCCACCCGTCTGCTCGACGGCGACGCCTTCGGACAGGTTCCCCTGCTCGCGCAGCCGGTCGAGGTGCCGGATGACCGTCCGGGCGTTGCGGCCCAGGTCATCGGTGCCGGCCTTGAACTTATCCAGCTCCTCGATCACGTCGAACGGGATGATCACCTCGTTGTCTGCGAACATGAACAGCGCGTTGGGGTTGTGCAGCAGGACGTTGGTGTCGACGACGAAGCTTTTAGTGTGGCCGTTCGATGTCATATCGAGAATGTCCGTGGTCCGTGGTCAGTTGTCCGTAGTGAACGGGACCCTTAAGTTATACGCGCATCCCGGCAACTGACCACTGACAACGGACGACGGACAGATGTCTTTGTACCCATTGAAGTTTAACCCGCGTTACGTCGAGAAGATGTGGGGCGGGCGGAAGATCGAAACCGTGCTCGGCAAGGCGCTGCCGCCGGGCAAGCCGATCGGCGAGAGCTGGGAGCTGTACGACTTTCCGCCGGGCGTTGTGGACAACTCGAGTGACTGGGTGAGCGCCGAGATCTCAAACGGTCCGCTGACCGGAAGAACACTGCACTGGGTCGTCGGCGAGTTCGGGCGCGCGCTGACGGGCGACGTCCCGCTGGCGGGGCAGGGGCAGTTTCCGATCCTGATGAAGTTCCTGGACGCGAAGGAAGACTTGTCGGTCCAGGTGCATCCGCCGCAGGTGTATGCGGATGCGCATCCCGGCGCGCACTTGAAGAGCGAGGCGTGGTACATCGTGCAGAACGATCCGGGAGCGCGCATCCTAAAAGGGTTGCGCCTCGGCGTCACGTGCGAGTCGTTCCAGCAGGCCATCGATCGCGGCGAGTCGGATCAACTCATCCAATCGATCCCCGTCAAGCCCGGCCACTGTCACTACCTGCCGAGCGGCACGGTTCATGCGCTGGGCGCCGGCATCCTCGCCGCCGAGGTGCAGACGCCGAGCGACACGACGTTCCGCGTGTTCGATTTCAACCGCGTCGACCCGAGCACCGGCAAGCTGCGCACCCTGCACGTCGAGCAGGCGATGGCGTGCATCGACTTCTCCGGCAAACCCGAGCCGAGCCAGCAGCGGAGCCACGTGGCGGGGCTGTTCACCACCGTTTCGCGACTCGTCACCAGCCCGTACTTCAAGCTCGAGAAGGTGCGGATGACCGAGGGGATCGAAGAGCCCGTGCCGTACGACCAGCCGGTCGTGTGGATGGTGCTCGAAGGCTCCGCGGAGGTGCGCGTGGACGGGATGAAGGAACCGACGCGCTTCACGCGCGGGGAAACCGTTCTCCTACCCGCGGAGATGAAGAACCCGGTCATCAAGACGACGAGCGATTGCGTGTGGCTCGAGGTTACGTTCCCGACCAAGGGTGCGCTCGACGCAACTTAGCGCCGGCATCCGAATGACATGATTCGTGGACACTCGACAATTCGAACTGCCTACGGGCGCGCGGTGCCTGGGCTGCGGGTATCTGCTTTTCGCGCTGACGCGATGCCGGTGCCCGGAGTGCGGGCGCCGCTTCGACGCGGGCGATCCGGATTCGATGTGGCTGCCCGGCCGGTTGGGGCTCGTGCGAAGGACGCTTCGCATGATCACCGAGCCGGTTGTGCGAGTGGTGCGCACGCCGCAGTTCCAATGGACGCTGGTGGCCGTCGTGGCGACGGTGCTCGTCGCCGTCATGCCGACGCGGCGGCTCCGGTTTTGGGACAACTTTATTCCGTTCGCGTTCCTCACGTACGGTATCGGCTGGTTTCTTTGGATCCGCGTTGTTCGAACAGCGATGCGCGTAATTTCTCGTTCGCCGCAGTTCACGACGCGCGCGTCTCGTTGGGCGATTCCCTTTCTTCTCCTGGTCCCGCTCTCCTGGACCATCGCATGGCACGAGTGTCCGCACTCTCGCGCGCTTTACATCTTCCCGTGCGGGTTTCCGGTCACCATGAGAGGCAAGCCGTGCGGGAATGCAAAGAATGTCCGCACGATCTGGGACATTGCGTTAGGTCAAGACGGCACTCGATCCTACTGACCGCGGTCGGACTGCAATCGGCGGCAGCCTGGCAGCTCACGACGCCTTGCGCGAAACGGGCTTGATGCGCCCGATCGCGCGCGCCTCGGCGGAGTGCAGCGCCTCGTAAAGATCCCACCGCTGCTGGAGGTTCAGCCAAAAGCCCGGCGTCGTGCCGAACACCCTGGCGAGCCGAAGCGAGGTGTCGGGCGATAGCGCACGTTTGCGGTTCACGATCTGATTCACGCGCTGGAACGGGACCGCGATCCGATGCGCCAACTCGACCTGCGTCATGCCCAGCGGCTTAAGAAACTCTTCCACGAGCATCTCGCCAGGGTGTGTCGGAGGTCGGTTTTTCGGAACCTGAAACATGGCCCGCTCCCTTGCGTCAGTGGTAATCGACGATCTCAACGCCATCAGGTCCTGCCGCCGTCCATCGGAAGCAGAGTCGAAATTGTTGATTGATGCGGATGCTGTGCTGCCCCGTCCGGTCACCCTTCAAGGCTTCCAGCCTATTCCCCGGCGGAGCGCGCAAGTCATCAAGGGCCTCGGCGGCGTCCAATTGATCGAGTTTCCGCTGCGCGACCACCCAGAGGTTCCTTGGGCAGCACCGTCGTGCCTGTTTCGAATCGAGGTTATCGTAGACGTCTTGGGTGCCTCGGTCAGCGAATGACTGAATCACGCCGACTCCGTCGTTGTGGCAGCGATCCGACCATGATAATGTAATATACCGTCTAGCAACCTACCTCGCAATCGCCGTAGCATCCATATGAAAGAACGCATCCAAAAAGTCCTCGCCAACGCCGGCGTTGCATCGCGTCGAAATATTGAAGAGATGGTTCAGCAGGGCCGTGTGACCGTGAACGGGCGGGTGATGACGGAATTGCCGATCCTCATCGACCCGGAAAAGGACAAGGTCAAGGTCGACGACGAGCCCGTCCGACTGAAAGGCAAGTCGGCCGAGCGGCGCGTGTACCTCGTGATGAACAAGCCGAAGGGCGTGTACACCACGAATGTCGCGCAGGGCGAGCAGACGCGGGCGATTGACCTGCTGCCGCCCGATTTTCCGGTGCGCGTGTACCCGGTGGGTCGGCTCGACGCGGAGTCCAAGGGGTTGCTGTTGCTGACGAACGACGGCGAGCTGACGAACCAGCTCACACATCCGCGCTATGGCATTCCGAAAACGTACCGCGCGATGGTCGACGGTTTCGTGCAGAACGACGCCGTGGAGGAACTGGCCAAGGGCGTGTGGCTTGCGGACCCGAAGACGGGCAAGGGTTTCAAGACCGGGCGGACGCACGTGCGGATCGTCAAGCGGGCGCGGGACAAGAGCCAGCTCGAGCTGACGCTGCGCGAGGGGCGCAATCGACAGGTTCGCCGCATGCTCGCGCGACTGGGGCACAAGGTGCGCGACCTGACGCGGGTCAAGATGGGGCCGTTGACGTTGCAGGGTTTGGCGCCAGGCGAGTTCCGGCCGCTGACGTCGCGGGAACTGCGCGAGCTGCGGGAGATGGCAAAGGCACGCGCCCAGCGACATGAAGGCAAGTCGAGCGGTGACAAGTGAAGTGTGATTCTCATCACTCATCACTCATCATCCTCACTCACGGATTCCCCGCCCACTTCTTCGGCTGCGGCGCGAAGCTCTTCCACTTGGACTTGCCCGCGAACTTGGGGCTGACGTCCATGATCGACGCAACGTACGCATCGTACTGCGGATTGCTCTTCGTGCGGTCGAAGCCGCGCGTGCCAACCACGCTGTACCAGCCGGCCCACCCGGGCACGTCCTTCACCACGGTCGCGCCAATCCCCGCCTCCTGCAGTTGCTTCACCGCTTCGTCGGCCAGGTCCTTCTGCTCGTAGCGGAAGCTCTGGATGACGACGTAGTTCAGCCCGATCGAGCGGTTGGGGTTGTCGTCGACGACCGTGGTTTGCGCAGCGTTGCCGTTCGCGGGCGCTGCGGGCCTGGCCGGCGTCGGGTCGAAGACGTGGGCCGATTCGTCGCGGTCCGGCGCGATCGACGTCGTCGCGTTGCGCGCCGCGGCCTGCAGGTCCAGCACCGTTGGCTGTGGCTTGCCCTTGCGGATGTCGCTCGTCGACGCCACCGCCGCGACGGCAGCGGTGGGGCCGCTGCTCATCTTGCGGCCGATGAGGTACGTGAGCCCGATCAGCACGACCAGCGCGAACCCGCCGACGATCGCGCTGTTGTACGTGAGGCGGAAGCTGATCTCCTGGCGATCGGGGTTGACCTTCATGTCGACCGGCCGCGCGGTCGGATCGGAGCCGGGGACGGCGGGCATGTAGTCGATCGGCTGCGTCGCCGGTTGCACCGGTGCGGGCGACGCAGGCGCGACCGCGGCGCCAAGCTGCGCGTCGCCGGCCTTCGCCTTGCCCTTGAACCACCACTTGGGCGTCGAGAGCGCGCGCGAGGGCGGCGTCTTCTTGCCAAACCGTCTGTCGGCGTGAATCACTTCGAAGAGCGCGGCGGCGTGTTTACCCTTGGCCATCCTTGACCTCACTTCGACATTATCCCGACGCGACGTGACGCGCGTTGCGCCACGATTGTGCCGGAAAGCCCCGAACGGCGCGTCTCCGACGCACCGCTTACCCCCATCGCACGTCCGATAAAAGCGCGCCCCGCGCTTTGCCGAGGCAGCCCGAGCGCTTTCATCAACGCGCAGCGTACGATTCGCGCGAATCCGGGTCAAGCGATTCGACACGCGCGAAAAATCTATCGTAGCTTTCCAGTGTCCGCGCAATTTCTGCCGAACCCTCATCCCCCGGCACTCGTCGGCCGACGGATAGATAGGGTCCGGCGCCGCGCGGGACAAGGCGAGAGAGACAACGGGAGCTGCGATGCAACGGCCAGTAATGAATCCGATGTTCATGGAGGAGAAGGACAGCGCAACGAAAGGCAAGCCCAGAATGCGACCGCTCCGGCTCCTCGGGGCGTGGCTGCTGCGCGGGCTCAAGCTCGTGTGGCGCATCTTCTTCACCAGCGTGTTCAAGCTCCCCCGCGCGCGGCTGCGCGTGGAGGATGGCACGCCACTGAGGCGCTTCGTGCGCGGGTTGATGTATCGCCTGGCGTTCGTCCCGGTGATCCTCGTGCTGTTCGTCGTGGCGCTGGTCTTCGCCGTCACGCACCCGCCGCACTTTCCGCCCGAGAGCGACCCGCTGATCCAGGGCGTGTACTACGACCCCGTCGCATTCCACGCCGAGGACGGCACGCGGCTGGAAGGATGGCTCGTCCCCGTCTACGACGCGAAGCGCATCGTCGAGGAGAAGGAGCGCGGCCTGCACAAGAAACACCCGGCCATCGTGCTCGTTCACGACTACGCCGCCACGCGCCAGCAGATGCTGCCGCTCGTGCCGCAACTGCACGAGGCGGGCATGGTCGTGCTGGTCGTCGGCCTGCGCGGCACGGGCCCGAGCGGCGGGGCGGGGCAGACGTTCGGCCTGAAGGAGGCGATGGACGTCCGCGCCGCCGTCGACATGCTCCGCCGACGCAGCTACGTCGATCCGGCCAAGGTGTCCGTCATGGGCATCGGCACCGGCGCCAACGCCGCCGTCATCGCGGCCGAGCAGGACGCGAACATCGCGGCGCTCGTGCTCGACCGCCCGATCGAAGGGTTCGAGCAGGCGATGGCCAACCGGCTCGGCGACGAGCACAGGTGGCTCTACACGCTCATGCCGCTGTTCAAGTGGACGTTCGAGGCGATGTACCACGTGGACGCCGACGACCTGAACGTCTCGTCCTACGCCGCCGTGACCTCGGCGCGTCCGACGCTGCGGTTCCAGGGCAGTGGGACGGTCGACCCGTTCCTGCCGCAGAACGCCCAGGGCGTCACGCAGTTCCTCCGCGCGCATCGCGTGAGCGGCGCCGGCAAAGCCGTCGCGTCCACGCGCGACTAAAGACGTTGAACCGCGCGTCGCGATGACGCAAGCGACCTCGGGCCCACTGGGGGCGATCCGGCACCGCTTGCCTGCGGTGAGCGCGAGTCGAACCTTGCCTGCGGTGAGCGCGAGTCGAACGCGTCTTTGCGACGTCCCCTCGTTTTCCACGCGCGCCCGGCGGTGGGGCCGCGTGGCTCCGCCGC
Organism: Tepidisphaeraceae bacterium; assembly: GCA_049679725.1. Classification (GTDB taxonomy): domain Bacteria; phylum Planctomycetota; class Phycisphaerae; order Tepidisphaerales; family Tepidisphaeraceae; genus DASYWJ01. Next base: position 191 of record JBAUGM010000171.1, on the reverse strand, counting down.
CGGCTCTTTCTCATGCCTCGTCGTAAACCCTACACGCGCGGGTAGCGGAACAGCGGCAGGTCCTCGCCCGGGGCGGAGGGTTCGCGCGCGATCCTCGCCGCGCGACGCGCTCATCGTGAAGACGCACGCGACGCCGCGTCCGCCGCCGCGGGCGGGGAGTCGCTTGCGTCTTCGCGAGGGGGAATGTTGCC
>JBAUGM010000170.1:0-3799 GCA_049679725.1 Tepidisphaeraceae bacterium | reverse complement strand
ATCTGCTTTCATCCGCGTTCATCCGCGGTTCAATCGTCTTCAGCGAAGCGAAAACTCGCGCGACTTTCTAATCGGGCTCCGCCAGGGAGTTCGACGACACTCTCCGTCGAAGGAGGCGCACCGCAGTGCCGATCAGCGTTCTGAAATCCGGTACGCGCGCGACCGCGCTCCGCTCAGACCGTGAACGGGTCGATGATGCGGACGCCCGCCTTCTCGAAGTCCGCACGGTTGCGCGTGACCACGGCCAGATCGTGAGCGATGGCGGTGGCGGCGATCATGCTGTCTTTGATCGGCATCGCGCGTCCGGCGGCGCGGAGGCGGGCCAGCAGGCTCGCCCATGTCAGGCCCGTTTCCGCTTCCCAGGGCAGGCAGTGCAGCCTCCCGACGCCCGCGTCGAACCACCGCTCCAGGCGGGTGCGGCGCTTCCCGCGGGGCAGCAGCAGGATGCCGAAGCGCGCCTCGCCGAGAATGATGGGATCGACCGCAACCTCGTGCTCGTTGCGCCGCAGCCACTCCACGACCCCGGCATCGGGCGACGGCTTGGTCGGTTCGCTCAGGACGTTGGCATCGACCAGGTATTTCACAGTGTGTTCGTGGACTCGGACTCAAGGGGAACGAAGAAACCTTTCTCGGGGCACGCCAGTAGCCAATCCAGCACGCCGTCGTTCGGCGGCGCGGAACGGCGGCTGAGCCGGTACTCGCCGCGTTCCAGTCGCTCGACCTCGAACTCTTGCCCGGCTTCAATGCCGTCCTGTTCGCGCAGCTCCGCCGGCAGCACGATCTGGCCCTTGGATGAAACCTTGGTCTTCATCGAGGGTAAGATACCGTCTTACGACAGTGAGATCAATGTCCCACAAAGAAGGAGGCAGGTTGATGGCACGCTACACCATTCGCGAGTTCGTCGAACGAACCGCCCAGCAGGAACGGGGGCAGGGGCTCTTCGAGATGGAGAGCGACCGGGTGCTCGAGGTCAACGTCAACAACCAGCCGATCTGGACGAAGACGGGCTCGATGGTCGCCTACCTCGGCCAGATCAAGTTCACCCGCGAGGGCATGATGGAGCACGGGCTGGGCACCCTGCTCAAGAAAGCGTTCACCGGCGAAGGCGCGCGGCTGACCAAGGCCGAGGGGGCGGGGAAGCTCTACCTCGCCGACCAGGGCAAGAAGATCACGGTCCTGCAACTGGAGAACGAGGCGATCTTCGTCAACGGCAACGACGTGCTCGCGTTCGAGCCGAGTTTGCGGTTCAACATCACGATGATGCGCAAGATCGCCGCGATGGTCAGCGGCGGGCTATTCAACGTGCGCTTCGAGGGCAGCGGGATGCTGGCGATCACGACGCACTACGATCCGATCACGCTGCGCGTTTCGCCGGGCAAGCCGGTGTACACCGATCCGAACGCGACGATCGCGTGGTCCGGCACGTTGCAGCCGGAGTTCAAGACGGACGTGTCGCTGAAGACGTTCTTCGGGCGCGGGTCGGGCGAGAGCTTTCAGATGATGTTCAACGGAGATGGGTTCGTGGTGGTGCAGCCATACGAGGAAATCGCGCTCGCGGCGAACGCGTCGGGGGGATAACGCGCTTCTCCCTCTCCCCGGAGTACCGGGGAGAGGGAGACCTATTCGTTCGCCACGGCGCGACGGTGGCGTAGGCGATCGAGGGCGACGGCGATGACGATGATCACGCCGGTGATGATCTCCTGCCACGGGTTTTCCCAGCGGAGCTGGCTGGCGCCCGAGCCGATGACGGTCATGATGGCGGCGCCGATCAAGCTCCCCAGCGGCGAGCCTTCGCCGCCGCTGAGGCTCGCGCCGCCGATGACGACGGCGGCGATGACGTTCAGCTCCAGCCCCGGCGCGGTCGTCGGATCCCCGACGCGCAGGTACGAGAACTGGATCAACCCCGCCACGCCCGCGCACAGCCCGCCGAAGAGGTAGACCAGCACCTTCACGCGCGCGACGGGCACGCCGCACAGGCGCGCCGTCTGCTCGTTGGAGCCGACGGCGACCGCATGGCGGCCGAACGTCGTGTAGCGCAGCAGCAGGGCGGTGACCACGAGCAGCAGGAACATGAGCCACACGCCAGGCGGGAAGAACATCCACGCGTTCTCGCCGCGCACGGGCGCGATCAGCCACGCCAGCGCGTTGGAGCCGGGCGAGACGCGGCTCTGGCTCGCCAGCAGCTTTGCGGCGCCGCGGTAGATCCCCAGCGTGCCGAGCGTCACGATGAACGGCACGACGCGCAGCGACACGATGAGAAACCCGTTGAGAAGTCCGCACGCCCCGCCCGCCACGATGCCCAGCAGCGCCGCCAGCGCGGGCGGGCACCCGCTCTTGAGCAGCAGCGCCACCGTGACCGTTACCAGCGCCACGATCGATCCGACCGACAGGTCGATCCCGCCGGCCATGATGATCAGCGTCATGCCCATCGCGGCGATGGCGACGGTCGTCGTCTGCCGCGCCAGCGTCTCGATGTTCCCGCGCGTCGGGAAGCTCTCGGGCGCCTGCCACGCGAAGTAGCCGAAGATGATCAGCAGCGCGAGGAACGTGCCCAGCACGTTGAGCCACGCGAGCAGGCGGCGCGAGACGGACGGCCCAGCGGGCGCGGGGACGATCATGTCGGGGGCGGTGGTCAAACCGGAACTCCTGCGGGGGGTGTCGCGTGTGTCGATGTCGACGACGTCGTCGTCGCGGTGGCTTCGAGCATGAGCTGCTGGGCATCGGTCTTGTCGACGTCGTGCGCCGGCCCGAGCACGCCGCGCGACATGACGGCGATGCGGTCGCACGTGCCGAGCAGCTCGGGGAGGTAGCTGCTGACCATGAGGACCGCCTTGCCGCGGCAGGCGAGGTCGTCGATCAGCTGGTAGATCTGCGCCTTGCTGGCGACATCGATGCCGCGCGTCGGCTCGTCGAGAAGCAGCACGTCCACGTCGTGGTGCAGCAGTCGCGCGATGGCAACCTTCTGCTGGTTGCCGCCGGAGAGCTGGCCGATCGGTTGCTGCGCGCTGCGGCAGCGGACGCCCAGACGCTTCACCCAATCCTCGGCCGCGGCGCGCTGCCTGCGCGGGAAGATCCAGCCGATGGGGCCGAAGCGGTTGAGCTTGGAGAGCGTGAGATTGTCCGCGATCGAGAGCTTCAGCGCGAGCCCTTCGGCCTTGCGGTCCTCGCTCAGCATCCCGGCGCCCTGTCGCCAGCGCCGCGCGGGCGACGCCGAGCCGTGGAATGCGAGCAGGCGCAGGTTGCCGGAGCGCACCGCATCGAGCCCGAAGATCGCGCGGAGCAGTTCCGTGCGGCCCGCGCCCATCAGACCGGCGATGCCGAGCACTTCCCCGCGGCGGAGCTGGAGCGATGCGTCGCGTGGCTTCTTGGCCTTGCTCGACAGGCCCGATAGCTCGAGCACCACGTCACCCGGCTTGCGCGCGCTGCGCGGGTACAGGTCCGTCACCTCGCGGCCGACCATCATGGCGACGATGCGGTCGGTGCTGACCTCCTTCGTGACGCCGGAGCCGACCGATCGCCCGTCGCGCAGGACGGTGAAGTGATCGGAAACGCGGCGAACCTCCTCGAGAAAGTGCGAGATGTAGACGATCGCGTGGCCCTCGTCGCGCAGTTGGTCGATGAGCCCGAAGAGGCGCTGGACGTCGGCCTGCGTGAGGCTGCTCGTCGGCTCATCGAGCACGAGCACGCGCGAGCCGATGGCGACGGCGCGGCCAATCTCGACGAGCTGCTGCTGGGCGACCGAGAGCGCGGCGGCCGCGACGCCCGGCGGGATGTCGGACCGGCCGAGCCTTGCCAGCGC
>JBAUGM010000169.1:0-4925 GCA_049679725.1 Tepidisphaeraceae bacterium | reverse complement strand
CCCGGATCTGCTCGCGCGACGGATCCGGGTCTTCGCCCATCAGCTCAGACACCGGCGTGAAGGGGACGACTCACTTCTTCATCGTCCCCTTCATCAACAAATCATCCACCGCCGGCGCCAGGTCCGCGAGGTAGTCGTCGCCCTTGGGATGCTCCGTCAGTGCGACGAGGATGTAGTGTCGGTCGGGCCCGGTCACCACCGCGCTGTCGTGCAGCCAGTTCTCCCACGAGCCGGACTTGCGGATGATCTTCAGCCCCTCGCGCCCGGCCAGCCCCTTCACGAACTTCATCTGATCGTGCGCGATGTCCGGCGACTCGAAGATCTGGCGCATCGTCTTCGACACCTCCGGCGACACAAGCTTGCCCTGCTCGAGAAAGAGGTAGTACCGCATCACCTGCCGCACCGTCGCCGCGTGCGAGTTTCGGCCGACCGGGTCGGGATACCGCTCCTTGTCCTTCCCGTAGTGCTTGCCCACCCAGATGCCGCCGCCGTGGGTCGGGTCGTACAGCTTGTACTTGTCGAGAACGGCCTGAATCGTCTTGAGGCCGATCTCGTGCGAATACTTCGACGCCATCTCGTTGCTCGAGATCTTGATCATCTCCCCGAGCTCTTTGCGGACGGCCGGGTCGAGGTCCTGCACCAGCCACGGGCGCAGCTCGAAGTAGGCGAGCAGGATGCCGATCTTGGGGACGCTGGCGCCGTACTCCATGTCGTCCGGGTTGATCAGCGCCAGCCGCTGCGTCCGCAGGTCGAGCACGCCGACGGCGGTCTGCTCGCGCGTCATGGCGTACTTGGTGCGCAGATCCTCGTCGATCTTCTCCACGCCGGCCTGGAGCTGCGGGTCGGTGCGGGAGATGAAATCGAGGATGTACTCGTCGAAGGGCTGAGACGCAGGCGGGGCGGCGGCGAGGGAGATGGTGCTCATGAGGGCGATGACGATTGGGACGAGGAACGACGACGACATGAATCCTCCTTGAGTGCAGTACGCACGTCATCCTGAGGCGAGTCTTGCGAGCCGAAGGATCTCGGGATCGCAAGCACCTTTCGAGCCCGAGATCCCTCGGTCGCCAAGGCTCCCTCGGGATGACGTGCGACTGGCTGCGATGTTCGGCTGCGACCCGATAGGGTGACCTTCCATGATGTCGACCGAATCAATACTCCACCTTCAACACCGCCCGCCGGGTGCCGCGGTTGCGGAGGACTTCGAAGAGGACGCGCGCGTCCTTACCCTTCGTCGAACCGTCGTAGAGCTTCTGGAACTCGTCGAGGTCGGTCACCTTCTTCCCGCCCACGCTGCGGATGATGTCGCCGGAGGCGAGCTCCGCCTTGGCGGCGGGGTAGCCGGGGTTGAGCGTGGTGACGACGACGCCGTCGGCGTCCTCCAGCTGCTGGGCGTTGGCGTAGGTGTTGGTGACGTCGCGGACACTGAGGCCCCACGTCTTGAACTCCTTCTCCTCGCCGACCGCGCCTTCGAGCTTCATCGTTTTGGCGGTGAGCGTGAGGTTCTCTTTGCCGCGCTTGATCATCAGCGAGACGTCGGAGCCGATCGGGAGGTCCGCGATCATCTTGCGGGCCGGGGCGACCTCCTCGGGGAAGCGGACGTTCATCGGCTTGCCGTTCACTTCGAGCAGGATGTCCTGCGTCTTGACGCCCGCCTTGGCGGCGGGGGAGCCGCGGTCGACGGAGTTGATCAGCACGCCCTTGTTGATGTCGATGTCGTAGAACGATTCGAGGTCTTGGAGCGGCTTGAGATCGATGCCCAGGTCGCTTCGCTCGACGCGGCCCTTCTTGTCAGGCCCCGCGCTGGCGAGGATCGACTTGATGACCTCGCGGGCGGTGTCGACCGGGACGGCGAAGTTCAGATTCTGCCCGCCGCCGCGCGTGTTGATGCCGACGACCTTGCCCGTCAGGTCCACCAGCGGGCCGCCGGAGTTGCCGGGGTTGATCGGCGTGTCCATCTGGATCCAGTTCGAGAAGTTCCCCGTCTCGAACTCGTCGATGCGCATCTCGTCGGGGTAGAACGTTCGCTCGTTGTTGCTCACGATGCCCAGCGTCATCGTCCGCGCCAGCCCGAACGGCGTGCCGATCGCCATCACGTCCTGGCCCACCTGCAACCCGTCGCTCTCGCCCAGCTCGGCGTACTCGAAATGGCTGTTCTTCCGCTTGACCTCCTCCATGTCCAACTGCACGACGGCCAGGTCGGTCCAGTGATCGTCGCCGATCAGTTTTCCGCGGATGCGCTCCTTATTGGCGAGCGTGACGAAGATCTCGGCGGCGCGACCGGCGACGTGATAGTTCGTGAGGATGCGCCCCTCGGCGTCGATGACCACGCCCGACCCAATCCCGCGGCGCAGGTTGCGCTTGCCCTCGGAGTAGATCTCCTGCGCCACGTCCAATCGCACGACGGCGGGGAAGATCCGCCGCGTGACGTCGATGACGGCCTCGGGCGTGGCGCTGGGGAACGTCTTCTGCGCGCCGGTGATGGATTCCTGCTTGATGGAGGTTTCGGTGGTGGTCGACGGCTTGCTCGTCGTGCCGGACCCGCCGGGGGCGGCGATGGGTTTGTCCTGTGCGAGGGAGGAGCAGGGGAACCACAGAGACACGGAGACACAGAGGCCACTCAGCAAGGGACGAACGAAGTGCGGGGTCTTCATGTGGATAACATGCGCGAATCCTGTCGCCGTCGCAACGTTGGGTTGGGTTTCCGGACAGGGGCTGCTAAAGAGCGTCGTTCGTTTCGTGGCTTGGGCGTCTCGCCCGAGTGCGATGCTTCGCTCATCGATCAAGCGCCAAGAACGCGAAGGACGCCAAGAGCGCCAAGAAGAGAAATCAAGAATTTTGCTTTTTCCCTTGGCGTTCTTGGCGTCCTTTGCGCTCTTGGCGTCGAATTCGACCGGAGAATGCGCTCAGGCGCACAAACCACACGCAAGCAACAGAGAGGATCAGACTGATGCCGTTCGCTTCCGGTTCCATCACGTTTCGTCGCTTCGCCGTCATGGGCAAGTCGCACAGGAGCATCGACCAGGACCTGCTCGACAAACTCGCCGAGCACGCGCTGAAGGAGCGCGACCTCGGCATCCCCGATGAAGAAGAGTACGGCTGGTCCGGCGGGCGCCACGTGCTCGACGGCGCCTTCGGCTTCGAGAACAACGTCTTCGGCGACGCGCTGCACTTCGGCCTGCGCATCGACACCAACAAGGTGCCCGGCGAGTTGAAGAAGGCGTACACGATCATGGAGGAAGACGCCGTCGCGGCCACGAACCCATCCGGCTTCATCAGCAAGAACCAGCGGCGCGACGCGAAGGAAGTCGTCAAGCAGAAGCTCGACGAAGACCTGCGCAGCGGGCGCTTCCGCCGCAGTAAGCTCATCTCGATCCTCTGGGACCTGCCCGCGCAAACCGTCTACTGCTCGGCCAGCGGCGCATCGCTGGAGAAGCTGATGGAGCTGTTCGAGCGCACGTTCGGCCTGTCGCTGCTCCCGCTCAGCGCCGGCTCGCTCGCGATGAAGACCCTCGAACCGAAGGGCCGTCGCCGCGACTACGAAGACCTCAAACCCACGCGCTTCGTCTACGGCCCCGAGGGCGAAAGCCAGTATCCGGAGTACCCGTGGGTCGCCAAGGGACCGGAGCCGAAGGACTTCACCGGCAACGAATTTCTCCTGTGGCTTTGGCACGAGCTGGAAATCCGCAACGGCACGATCAAGACCGGCGGCGGGAGTGACGGGGGGGCCGGCGAGCTGACCATCATGATCGACCGGTCCCTCGACCTCGACTGCGCCTACGGCCAAACCGGCAAGGACACCCTCCGCGGCGACGGCCCGACCCACATGCCCGAAGCCCGCGACGCCCTCCGCTCCGGCAAGCTCCCGCGCAAGGCCGGGATGATCCTCGAGCAGGCGGGCAACCAGTACGCGTTCACGTTCAACCCCGAAACCTTCGGCTGCAACAGCGCGAAGCTGCCGGACGTGGAGGAAGCGGAAACGCCGCGCGTGCTGTTCGAGGAGCGCATCACGCTGCTGCGCGACCTGTGCGGCGCGCTGGATGCGCTGTTCGCAACGTTCCTCAAGCACCGCGCCGGCTCGGCGTGGGAGGGCCAGACGGGGAACCTGCGGCGCTGGATTCTGCAACCGACGAAGCCCGTCGCCGCGGTGGCATGAGGGTGGTTAGCCGGCGGCCGGTCCGCCGGGAGGGGTCTTGGGGTTTCGAAAGTCGTGACCCCAGACAAGACCGGCGACCGCACCGGCGACCGCAGTTCCGCCAAACAAGAACAAGATGCTGTTCGTGTCCATTGGTTCCCCCCGTATCTCTGGAAAGCCCAAGATAAGGAAACAGCCACCGACATAAATCGGCGAAAGTGCAATTCCCAACAGCGCGTCTCCGAATCGCCCAAGTGGACCGGGAATCCAGCGAACCAAAGTGTATGCCGCACCCATGACGAAGCCCACGGCAAAAAGGCCGAGCCAGAACGCACCGCCGGGCAAGGATTCCGGAACACCACGCGCAATAAGCGATTTCCCGGCACCTTTCACCATAGCGAACAACACCAGACCCGTCGCAACCACAACGCCGGCTTTCCACCACGAGACTTTTGGCCAAGGGGATGGCGTCATTGTTGCCAGCTAACAGTTAGTAGATCGTCCGCGCGCCAATCATCATGCCAGCGTTGGCGCTATTAGCGGAAGGATAAAGCGCCGGTGGGACGGGCGGCAAGGGGTTGGGGTTTCGAGGGCGGGTCGCGTGCGCCAATCATCAGTCGCGGCGGGGGGTGTTCGTTGATTGCGCCCGCGTCGCCGCGGTGGTGTCACGCGCTTTACTCCCTCTCCCCGGTAATCCGGGGAGAGGGGTGGGGAGAGGGGCGAGCGATGCGCGGACGCCGGTTTGCGGCGATCGCGCGCACCCGGCCCCTCTCCCCCGCCCTCTCCCCGG
>JBAUGM010000168.1:0-1974 GCA_049679725.1 Tepidisphaeraceae bacterium | reverse complement strand
CATCGCCTCCTGGCCCAGGGCGGGATCTGCCAGGAGCATCGCGCAGACCGTCGCGACCGGCCAAAGCGTGAGCAGGCGGTTGCTCATGGTCGGTCCTTCTGAAAGTCGTCAACCGCATCCGCCACGGACGTGAATCGATTGATTCCGCCGAGCTTCTCGTCGAGCCCCTCGGTGCGGAGCATGTCGCGCACGGCGGAGCGCGCCTCCACCACCTGCAAGCGGATTCGGGCGTTGGCCAGCTCGGCGGCCAACCCCGCCAGCACTTCGGCGGCCTGGAGGTCCACGTGAGGCGACGAGGACAGGTCGGCGACGACCAGCCGAGGCGGCGTCGGCTCGGCGCGCACGCGATCGAGCACGGTGGCGCTCACGTGCTCGGCGTTGAAATACAGGAGGTTTGCCTCCGCGCGGAAGATCAGGACCGATGGGACGGGCTCGTTATCGGCATGCCGTGCGAGGTCGGAAAACCTCCGCGTGCCGGGGATGCGTCCCAGGAACGCCACGTGCGGGCGCGACGCTCGCCGCAGCAGGAGCACCAGCGAGATGATCGCGCCGATGAGCACGCCGCGCAGCAGGCCCGAGCCCAGCACGCCCAGCAGGGCCGCGATGGCGACGACGTATTCACCACGATGCGCGTGGCGGAGGTGACGCAGTTCGGCGAACTTGAACAATCCGGCGACGGCCACCAGCACGATGGCCGCGAGGACCGGTTGGGGCAGGTTGCGCAGCAAACCTGAGAGGAAAACGGTCACCAGCAGGATGATGACGGCCGCGATGAAGCCCGAGAGCGGCGTGCGCGCGCCGCCGCTTTCGTTCACGAGCGACTGCGACATCCCGCCGCTGACCGGAAACCCGCGCCCTACGCCAGCGGCGAAGTTCGACGCCGCCAGCGCGAGAAACTCCTGGTTGCTGTCGAACCGCCCGCCGTGCTTGGCGACGAACATGCGCCCGATCGCCGCCGTCTCGACGGCGCCGAGCATGAAGCAGGCCAGCGCCAGGGGCAGGAGCGCGTTCACGTCCGCCCAATGCAGCGTGGGAAGCCCGAGCATCGGCAACCCCTGCGGCACCTCGCCCAGCAGCTTCACGCCGCGCGCGTCCAGGTCAAGCAGCGGCGTGATCGCGATCCCGGCGATGACGACCAGCAGCGCCACCGGCCGGTTCTTCAGGAAGATCTTCCCCAGCACCAGCACCGCCAGCGTACACAGTCCCAGCGCCAGCGCGGCGCCGTTCGTCTCATGGAGGTGGTTGAAGAACCATCCCATCCGCTCCCAGAAATCCCCGTGCGCGCCGTGGAAGCCGAAGAGCTTGGGCAACTGCGTGCTCGTCAGATGACACGCCACCCCGGTCTTGAAGCCGATCATGACGCTCTCGGAAACGAAGTTCACGAGGGTCCCCGCGCTCACCGCCCACGCGAGCAGCGCGATGCCCGCCACGAGCAACGCCGTCGCCGCCGCCAGCGCGCCGAAGCGGGAGGTGTCCCCGCCCGCCAACTCGCCGAGCGACGACCCGACCAGCAGCGAGATGGCCGACGTGACGGTGATGGCCGTGTGCCGCGAGCTGCAGAACAGCCAGAAGACGAGTCCCGGGAACAGGCACGCGTACAGCCCCGCCTCGGGCGGCAGGTTGGCCAGCGAGGCGTCCCCGATGCCCGCCGGCAAGAGGAACGCCGCGAGCGTGACCCCGGCGATCAGGTCCGGCCGCAGCCAGCCCTTCTCGTAAGACCGCAACCAGGCCAGCGCGGGTATCCGCATGTGGACATGATGATAACGGACACGGCCCCCAGGCCGAAGGCCGTTCGGGCCCGGATGCATGCTCTATTCGCATCAGGATTGAAACGTGCGCGCGTTGCTTGTCATCCTGAGCAATACTGTCCGATACAGGTCTACTTTTGCAATCGTTTTGTTGGCGAGATGGCCAGGGGAGGAGTGGAAGCGGAAGAGGTGGGCTGGAGGAATGGAAGCATGCCTGACGCGACGC
>JBAUGM010000167.1:0-2395 GCA_049679725.1 Tepidisphaeraceae bacterium | reverse complement strand
GTCGCGGATCGACACGCGTTCGTCCGCGAAGCCGCAAGCGGCGAGCCCGGTTATCATGCGTCACCGATGTCCGAACCGTCTTCACCCCTCCAGCGCCTCAAGCTCACGATCGCCTACCGCGGGACCCAATACCACGGGTGGCAGCGGCAGGTGCGCACGAAGCACTACGACGGGCCGACGCTTGGCGGCGGCGAGGGGATCCCGACCGTCCAGGAGATCGTCGAGCGGGCAATCAAGTCCGTCGTCCGGCACCCGCTCCACCTCGTCGGCAGCTCGCGCACGGACTCCGGCGTGCACGCGAAAGGGCAACTGGCGCACTTCGATACGGACCAGGCGCAGATCCCGCCCGAGGGGATGCGGCGGGCGGTGAACCACGCGCTGCCGGAAGACATCCTCGTCCGCGCGATCGAGCCCGTGCCGCCGTCGTTCAACGCCGTCACCTCGACGACGAGCAAACGCTACCAGTACCTCGTCTGGAATGCCCCGGACCGCTCGCCATTCATCCCGGACCTGGCGATGCACCGCTGGCAGCCGCTGGATCTCGATCTCATGTCGCGCGCGGCCGAGCGATTCGTCGGCACGCACGACTTCGCCAGCTTCTCAAGGCCCGGCCATCGGCGCGAGAGCACCGTCCGAACGATCCTCTCGTGCGACGTCGCCCGCCGCGGCCCGCGGCTCGTCATTGGCATCGAGGGAACCGGCTTTTTGTGGAACATGGTGCGGATCATCGCCGGCACGTTGATCGAAGTCGGCATGGACCGGACCGCGCCGGAACGAATCGACGAGATGCTCGCCGCGAAGGACCGTCGCGCCGCGGGCCCCACCGCGCCGGCGCACGGGTTGTACCTCCAGTGGATCAAGACGCGCGAGGAGGCGACGATATGACCCTGCCCAGCGAACCACCACCGCCGGTTGCCCCGGTGCCGGTCCAGGTCATCACCTACGCCAGTGGCCAGACGATCTCCGCCGCGACGAGCGGAGCCCGCGTGCTGCTCGGCTTCCTCGCTGCGTTTCACTTCCTGCTCGGCGCGCCGATCGTCCTCGGCCCGGTGGCAGGCGTCATCCGGGACCTCCGCTCCGGCTACGCCGATCCCGGCGGCCTCGTCGCCCTCGCGATGGGACTGATCATCGGCGGCCTCGACATCGCCTGCGGCGTCTGGATGCTCGTCCGCCGACCATGGACGTGGCGGGCGGCGCACGTTGGCCTGACGGTGCTGTGCGTGCTCGAGCTGCTCGTCTTCATCGGCGGCGTCGCGCTATGCATCGCGTACAAGGGCGCGACCGGATGGGACGGCCTCGCCCTGGCGATGGGCATCATCCTCGCCGCCGCGGCTGCGGTGCTCTTCTGGCTGCACGCGCTCTCGAAGCTCGCCCTGCTCCGCCTGACGGTCCGCCGCGCATTCCACCTGGGCGACACCGAGCCGATCGGATTGCACCGCGTTTCGACGCTGGTGCAGATGGCGATCTTCGGGCTCATCCTGCTCGGTGGGACGATCTGGTTCGTCGTGAAATGACCGGCAAGAAAACCGGGACAGCAAGAAAACCGGGACAGCTCTGGATTCTTTTGCCTCACGACACCTTTGACGCCATCGCCAAAACACACATGAAATGCCTGAAAACCGAACCGTTCTGCTTCGGATAATTCAGAGCTGTCCCGGTTTTTCTCGCCCGTTCTTCGCTCGTTACTTGCGGGTGGCACGGATGACGGACGGAGGTCACATTGTGACGATTGTCCGGCGATGACTTATCGGACGGCAGCCGCCAATCGCCGATCTCACGCTCTTCTAACACGTGGCCGCGTCATCGGTTCGAAGCGGCCCGTCGCGCGGGACGGTTGCGGTGTCTGGCGAACCTGCCGAATTGGGGAAGTTGCTGCGGAGTTTGCCGCCGGGCGATTTGTATTCGATGGTGAAGCGTGGAGCCGTAGCCGTAGAGGAGTTGCACCCATGAGCACCGCCACCCTTGCCTCGTCCATCGTCGTCGACGTCGCCGCCGACAACGCGCTCGCCGCGCGGTTGATCCATCCGCGGGCCGATGTGGTCCGCGCGCTGGCGCTCGCCATCACCAAGGGCGACGAGCTCCGCGCGACGCGCATCCGTTACCAGGAAGATCTCGACGAGGCGCGGGCGAAGAAGCTGCAGTGGACGCAGGCGTCGATCGACCTGCTCTCGGCGCTGTTCGACAACACGTCGGTGGCCGACTACTGCAACGACTGGGTCGGGAAGATTTTTCCCGAGTACGCGGAGCTGGGGAACTTCGTCGAGCAGTTTCACGAGGAGATGGAACATCGCGTCGGGAAGCTGCGGTCGGTGCTGGCGCGCGTCGAGCAGGTGCCCGACACGACGCCGCCCGTTATCGCGGCCCCGACGCCGACGGGAAACGCGCCCGCCGTGAC
>JBAUGM010000166.1:0-2058 GCA_049679725.1 Tepidisphaeraceae bacterium | reverse complement strand
TCTCCCCGGCGTACCGGGAAGAGGGAGTGAATGCGGATCGCCAAGAATGAGCGCTACACCCGACGCGCTCCGTCGTAAGCGTCATCCTCGGGAGGTCACGTCATCCTGAGGCGAGTGTTACGAGTCGAAGGATCTCGGGCTCGAAGCGCCCTCGCGAGCCCGAGATTCCTCAGCTCGCTACCGCTCCCTTCGAAATGACGTGCAATGCAACCTGCGACGTCCCATTGAAATCGATGCTGCTATAGGGACAAGTGGACGCGCCTCGACTCTGCTGCCCTGACAAACTACAATCGCTTAAGCGAATATGTCTGCGACCCTGAAGAACCCTCCGCCCGTCGACCTCGTCTTCCGCGCGTTCGCCGACCGCACGCGGCTGCGGATCCTGCACCTGCTCCGCAGCGGCGGCGAGGTCTGCGTGTGCGATTTGCAATCGGTGCTCGGCGTGCCGCAGCCGAAGGTGTCGCGGCACCTGGCGTACCTGCGCCGCGCGGGATTGGTCGCGGCGCGGAAGCAAGGGCTGTGGAGCTATTACACGCTGGCCGCGCCGCGCGATGCGCTGCACCGCAACCTGCTCAAGTGCCTCGACACGTGCTTCGCCGGCGTGCCCGAACTGGCGAAGGACGCCGCGCGCCTGAAGCGATCGGCCTGCGGCCCGAACTGCTGCCCGTAGTTTTTTTGCGGCGATGCATTCGCCAAGGCGGATATATGACGACGCCCGACGTCACCACAAAGTCCAAAGTCCTGTTCCTCTGCACCGGCAACTCCTGCCGCAGCCAGATGGCCCAGGGGTGGGCGAAGCACCTGAGGAGCGACGTGATCGATCCTCACTCCGCCGGCGTCGAGCCGCACGGGGTGAACGCGCGGGCGATCGCTGTCATGAAGGAGGTGGGCGTCGACCTGTCGTCCCACCGTTCCAAGCACGTCGATGAGCTGAAGGACGTTCCGTTCGACTACGTCGTCACCGTCTGCGGCCACGCGAAGGAAACGTGCCCCGTCTTCCCGGGAAAGACGAAGATCGTGCACGTCGGCTTCGACGACCCGCCGCAACTCGCCAGGAGTGCCCGGAACGAGGAGGAGGCGTTGCAGCATTACCGCCGTGTCCGCGACGAGATCCGCGCGTTCGTCGAACGGTTGCCGGCCGCGCTGGATGAACCTGTCGACGGCCAATGAACCGCGGCAGGAAAAACCGGGACAGCAGGAAAAACCGGGACAGATCTGGATTCTCGCGACGCAACTTCGCGCGATCAGAAACCGGGACACGATCAGAAACCGGGACAGATCTGGATTATCGCGACGTGAAATATCGACTTCTTCGGGCGATTGCGAAGAAAACATCGGGACCGATCGGATCATTTCAGCCAGAAAGAATCCAGAGCTGTCCCGGTTTTTTCCGCCGAGCTGTCCCGGTTTGTTCTGCCGGTTTTCTGTTCCTGCGGTTTCTCTGAGCCTCGGATTACGCCCTGCTGCGTTGGGATGACACGATGAACAAGTGCGTCGCGGAGTTTCTGGGGACGTTCGCGATGGTCTTCGCGGGGACGGGCGCGATCGTCGTGAACCAGGTGAGCGGCGGCGCGATCTCGCACGCCGGCGTGGCGATCACCTGGGGGCTGATCGTCATGGCGATGATCTACGCGCTGGGCGACGTGTCCGGGGCACACTTCAACCCCGCGGTGACGTGCGGGTTCTGGCTCGGCGGGCGGTTCCCGGGGCGGTGCGCGGGGCCGTACGTGCTCGCGCAGGTGGCGGGCGCGCTGCTGGCGAGTGCAGCGCTGCGGGTCATCTTCGGCAACGTCGCACACCTCGGCGCGTCGCTGCCGGCGGGATCGGACCTTCGATCGTTCGTCCTGGAAGTCGTGCTGACGGCGCTGCTGATGTTCGTCATCCTGAACGTCTCGACCGGGCCGAAGGAGGTGGGCGTGATGGCGGGCATCGCGGTGGGTGGGGTGATCGGCCTGGAGGCGATGTTCGCCGGGCCGATCTGCGGCGCGTCGATGAACCCGGCGCGGTCGCTGGCGCCGGCGATCGTGTCGGGGCATTTGCAATCGCTGTGGGTGTACC
>JBAUGM010000165.1:0-6374 GCA_049679725.1 Tepidisphaeraceae bacterium | reverse complement strand
CGCGATGGCGGGCTACGGCCAGCGCCCCACCGGCGCGGCCGAGATGGAAGTCGATTACCTCGGCGACAACCCCCTCAAAGAACTCGGCGTCCCCACGGCGCTGCTCCTCGCGGGCGTCGGCGTCCTGATCTTCCAACAAATGTCCGCCGGCGGGGGCGACTTCGCCGACGCGCTGCCCAGCATTGGCCTGAACCTCATCGTCAACCTCGTCTTCAGCTTCATCGGCATGTTCATCATCATGCGCCTGTTCGAGGTGAGCTTCGGCGCGCCCGGGCCCGCGGTGATCAAGGCGGCCGCGTGCTGCGTGCTCCCGCCCGCGATCGCCGGCATCCTGGGCGACATCGTCGGCTCCGACAGCTTCTTCGTCCGCATGATGGTCAGCGCCATCTTCATGATGCCGCTGACCTACGCCTGCTTCTATTTCCTCTTCGACATGGATTTCGACGAGGTCATCTACCTCGTCGTCGTCATCTGGCTCGTCAACCAATGGGTCGTGACGTTCCTGCTCAGCATGATCCTCAGCGGCGGCGGCGGGGGCGACGGGATGATGGCGGGCATCGGCTTCGGCGGCGGGGGGAGCGACTCGGGGCAGGTTTCCGACGACCAACGCGTCAAAGAGGTCATGGGACTCTATGACCTGCCCGAGGCCAAGCCGTGGTTGGCCGAGAGCAACAACCGCATCTTCGGCGACATGGGCCGGGGCGACACCGAGCAGTTGGCCGACAAGCTTTACCAACTGGGCGCCAAGCAGATCCTGATCATCAAGGAAGGCGGCGTCGCCGAGGAGATCTTCGTCGAGATGCCGAAGGACAAGTCCAAACGCAAGGAAATCCTGGATCTCCACGCCAAGCACACCGGCGAAGCGCCCCTGAAGGACAAGGGGCAGAAGTGGACGATCTTCAGTTGGTAGTCAGACCACACCATTGACCAAGGCGGTAAGCCGTCGCAGGTCATCTGTGGCGCGTATTTGAACGACTCGCCTCGCCCCTTACCATGTCCGCACGGCGCGGGACCGTTCGCCTGACGGCGGCGGGGAAGATCCTGCGACCCCAAGGAGCCCCATCGTGAGCAAGCCGTTCAAGATCGCGTTCATCGGCGCGGGCGGGATCGCCCACCACCACGTCAGCCACATGAAGAAAGTCGAGGGCGTCGAGATCGTCGCCGCCGCCGACGTGTCGGAGAAGTCGCTGGCGAAGTTCAAGGACGCGTTCAACGTCCCGCACGTCTTCACCGACTACAAGCAGATGCTCAAGGAGGTGAAGGACATCGATGCGGTCGACGTCTGCACGCCCAACGGCCTGCACGCGGAGAACACGATCGCTGCCCTGGCGGCGGGCAAGCACGTCATGGTCGAGAAGCCGATGGCCATGAACGCGCGCGAAGCGCAGCGGATGCTCGACGCGGCGAAGGCGGCGGGCAAGGAGTTGATCGTCGGCTTTCAGCAGCGCTTCGATCCGAAGACCAAGGTCATCCGCGATCAGATCCTCTCCGGATCGTTCGGGAAGATTCACTACGTGCGCGCGCAGGCGCTTCGCCGGCGCGGGATCCCCAACTGGGGCGTGTTCGGGCGCAAAGACCTCCAGGGCGGCGGGCCGATGATCGACATCGGGGTACACCTCATGGAGGCGGCGCACTACATGATGGGCTCCCCGCGCCCGGTCACCGCCACCGGGAACCATTGGACCTTCATGGGCAACCAGCCGTCGAGCGTCGCGTCGATGTGGCCGGGGTGGGATCACGCGACGTACACCGTCGAGGACTTCGCCGCCGGCATGATCCGCTTCGACGAGGGCTCGCTCCTGACCATCGAGGCGAGCTTCGTAACGCACATCGAGAAAGACGTCTGGAACATCCAGGTCTACGGCGAACGGGGCGGCGCGAACTGGGAGACGAGCCAGATCTTCACCGACCACGGCGGCTACATGATGAACATGACGCCCGGCTTCGTGCCGAAGTGGGACCACTTCGAATACAAGATGAAGCACTTCGTCGAAGTCTGCCGCGACGGGCGAACCAACGAGAGCCCGGGCGAGCACGGGCTGATGGTGCAGAAGATGCTGGACGGCGTGTACGCGAGCGCGGCGGCGGGGAAGGAAGTGCCGATCGAGTAGTCCGCTCTTACTCCCTCTCCACGGTACTCCGGGGAGAGGGCAGGGGAGAGGGGCGAGCGGCGCGCAACGACGAAAACCGGTTCGAGGAGATGCTTCAATTGCGATCGACGCCGTTCGAAGGCGAGCGCGTCTCACCCCTCTCCCCCGCCCTCTCCCCCGAGTACGTGGGAGAGGGAGAGTGGTCCTTCACACCGCCACGACCGTGATCGCGCGCTGTAGTCGTTCGACGTCTTCCATCCGCACGTGCCCGGCGACCTGGGTCATCGCGTTCGCGACGCCGCAAGCGGCGGCCAGGGCGGCGGCGTCGGGGATGGCCAACCCGCGCACGATTCCCACCGCGAGCCCCGCCGCGAACGAGTCGCCCGAGCCGATGGGGTTCACGACTTCGACGGTCGGGATGGTGATGCGCCAGAACCCCTTCCCATCCGACACCATGGCCCCTTCGCTCCCCATCGTGACGACGACCCACTGCGGCCCGGACGCGACGAGCTTCCGCATCGCGTCGCGCAAGGCGACATCTGTCGAGGTGTCGACGTCGAGGGTCTTGCCAAGCTCGGCGCGGTTGGGCTTCGCGATGAAGGGTTTGGCGGCCAAGGCGTGGCGCAGCGGCTCGCCGGTGGCGTCAACGATGGTGCGGACGCCGTGCAGCGACGCACGCCGGACGCAGTGCCCGTAGAAGTCCTGCGGCGCGCCGGGGGGGAGCGTCCCCGAGAGCACGAGCACGTCGGCGGTGCGCAGGTGCGCGTCGAGCCGATCGGAGAGTCGCTGCCACGCACCCGGTTCGACCGTTTTCGACTCCTCGATCAGCTCCGTCGCGGTGCCGGCGCTCTCGTCGATGACGGTGATGCACGTGCGCGTGGTCGGCTCGACGTCGACGAAGTCGTGGCGAATGCCGTCGGCGTCGAGGTCGCGGCGGATGAACGCAGCCGCGTCGCCGCCGACGAAGCCGGTGGCGATCACCTCTTCGCCGAGCGTGTGCGCGACGCGCGTCACGTTGATCGACTTGCCGGACGCCGTCTGCGTGACGGAGGTGGCGCGGTTCACACCGTCGACGTGCAGCGACGCGAAGGTCATCGTCCGTTGGACGGCGGGGGTGGTGCCGAGGCAGAGGATCATATTCGTAGGGGCGAACCTCGTGTTCGCCCTTGATTAATCGAAAGACGGGCGAAGACAAGCTTCGCCCCTACAGTTGGAGGAGCATCTCCTGCCTGCTCGGGCGAAAGCCGCACGAGGCGAACAGGCTTCGCGCGATCTCGTTCGGCGCGGCGGTGTCGAGGCGGACCTGCTTTACCCCGATGTCGCGGAAGCGCTCGATCGCCAGCGTGATCATCTGGCGGGCGAGCCCCTCGTTGCGATAGGTCGGCTCGACCCACAGGTCATGGATGAAGCCGAATTCCGTCAGCCGGTAGATCGGGATCTCCCGCTCGACGGTGCCGACGAGGAAGGCGGTGAGAAACGGCACCTCGCGCAGGATCGCGTCGCGCTCGGCGACGAGGAAGACGCTGCGCGGATCGCTTGCCCGCGCCGCGAGCCAGCCGCGGTACATCTCGACGTGATCGTCGCGGTGGCCGTACTTGGCGGGGTCCCAGTTCTCGTGCAGGGTCGCGATCTTCGCGACCATCGGCAGCACGGCGGGCACGTCGGCGGCGGTAGCGGGGCGGATGGTCATCGACAAATGGTAAGCACGAAATTCTAAGCACGAAATCCGAAACAAATCCGAAATCTCAATGTGCAAATCTCAAACCGATGCATTCGTTTCGTGCTTTCATCTTCGTGCTTGGGATTTGTTTCGGATTTCGTGCTTAGGATTTCGTGCTTCCTAGAATAACCTCAGCGCATTCCCGACCACGTACAGCAGGTACGGCACCAGTCCAAGCCAGAACCCCAGGTGCAGGATCCAGACCACCGCGAACCCGAGGCCGATCATTGCCAGTTCCCCTTCGTTCACGTTCATCGCCTCGCGCATAAGCAGGAGCGAATTCATCCACCAAAGGAACAACTGGAACAGGATGAACGCCCCCCATACGCACGCGGCCGCGATGAAGAGGAGGCTGTCCTGGCCTTCGAGCTTGTACGCCGCGCCGCACAGCGCGAGGCACGCGAGGTGGATCGGCGACAGCGCCAACGACGCACACGCGAAGTGCCCCAGCGCCACCAGCCGCCGCTGCACGTCGGCGGACATCGTCTGCTTGCGGAAAAACGTCACGAGCAGGCTCGTCGACCCCCGCAGCCAGATGAACAGGAGCGCCGCCATCGCCCCGGTGAACGACGACATCTCCGATGCCCCCAGGTGCGGCCCCGCCAGCGCCAGCCACAGCCCCAGCAGCGGGAAGTACGCGTGCGCGATCGTGATCCAGCGGAACGCCCGCGCATCGCGCATGTGAATCCGCCCGCCCTCCCACACTTCCAACCCGAACCGGCGCGGGTGGAACAGGACGAGTTTCACCGTCCGCCAATACGCGTCGAGAAACCCGACGGCCTCGCGCTGCTTCCACGGCAGTTGCGAACCAGCGAGCTTGCTGACCTTGAACTCCGCCCCGCACTCGGGGCAGATCCGCTCCTTGAGCCCGCGCAGGTTGTAGCCGCACTTGTCGCAGAAGATGTCGCGCTGGATCGGCCCATCCCGCGCCGTCGGCCGCGGCCAGAAAGTGACGGCGGGAAGTTGGGTCTGGCGGTCGGCCATGGGCGTGGGCGGTATGATACTTGACCATCGCGCCGGGCGAACCATCCAGCAACATTCGAACTCCTCGCGCGTGGTAGCAGGGGATCACTTCGCATGGCCAAATTGATCGAAACGGACATCCCCTGCGCCGCTTGCGGCTACGACCTGCGCGGCCTGACCGACGTCGGTCGATGCCCCGAGTGCGGCGGCGACGTCGCCGGCTCGGTCGAGGCATTTGACGAGCGATGCAGGGCATCGGCTGACCTGCTCAGGTCGGCGGACTCTCGCTGGGTGCGGGGAATCATCGAGGGAATGTTCTTCCTCTCGCTCGCGGTGGTCGTGGGGGTGACGTCGCTCTTCCTTCCGCTCGATTTCTCGATCCGACGCCACCGCGAGATTGCCGCCGGGTTCACAGCGACGTATTGGGTGTTGTCCTGGTTCGGTGTGTGGAAACTCTCCCGGATCGAGCCGGGAGCGGCGCCGGGCGTGCCGGGGCGAACGCTCAGTCGATCGCTTCGGGTGTGCGCATTGCTCTACGCGTCCGCCCCATTCGTTGCCGGAGCGCTCCCGACGATCGTGGTCATCATCTTGGTGTTGTCGATCGTGCCGGCGTCGATTCTCGTGTACGAGGTCATTCGTCGTCTGGCATTACGCCTGCCCAGCATGGCGATCGCGGTCCAGGCGCGGCTTCTTTCATTCGTCATGCCGTTCGTCGCCTTTCTTGCGCTGATGTCGCACCATACGGAGTCACGGGTGCCGCCCACCGTGTTCGGGATGCTGGACCTGGTCCGCCCCTGGGTTCGAGACATTATCGCCGGGCGGTTTCGGATGGAACCGTTCTACCTGCTCCTCCTGCCGTCGCTCGCCGCGGCGCTGCTGCCGCTGGAGTTTCTGTTTGTCTGGGTGCGAGGCAGGCGCGACGCCGTCATGACGACTACGCCGGCAGCGCACGCCGAAAGAACGCCAGCCAGTTCTCTCCCATGATGTCGCGCACGTCGTCGTCGCCGAACCCTGCGCCGCTCAGCGCATCGGCAACCTTCGGCAGGTCACCGCTGGTCAGGATCTCCCGCGGGATCTGATCGCGGCCGAGGCCGCCGTCCATGTCCGTCCCGATGGCGACGTGCTTGGCGCTCCCGGCGAGGTCGCAGATGTGCCTGATGTGGCGGATCAGGTCCGCCAGCGTCGCGCGGCGTTTGCCGTACTCGTCAGGTGGGAGGAGGAACTTGTCGTAGAAGTTCATCCCGATCACGCCGCCGCGACTGATCAGCGCCTTGATCATCTCATCGGACAATTGCCGGTCGGTCGGTACGAACGCACGGCAATTGGAGTGGGATGCCATCACCGGCCCCGTCGCGATCTCCAGCAACTGCCAGAACGATTCCTCCGCCAGGTGGGAGGTGTCGTGGATGATCCGCGACGCGTCCAGCGCCTTGACCATCTCCACCCCCTCGCGCGTGAGCGGCCCCGGCGCCGCCGTGCCACCGGCGAAGCGCGTCCGCTTCCACGCCAGGGCGACGATCCGCAGCCCCGCGTCGAACCACGGCTTCACGTCGTCCGTCGTCCGCAGCGCATCGGCGCCCTCGAGGAGGAGGATGGAGGGG
>JBAUGM010000164.1:0-6331 GCA_049679725.1 Tepidisphaeraceae bacterium | reverse complement strand
GTCCGAGCGCGTCGCCGCCTGCACGTCGTCGCGCGCGTCGCGACCGAGCTCGATGAGCCGCTTCTCGGCGTTCTCACGCTGCTGGGGATCGGGGTGGGCCAGCGCCTCGATCAGCGCCGCGTGGTCGCTCGGTCGTGAGGTGGGCTGTTCAACGGGCGCCGCCCCAGCGCAACGGCACGCCGTCAGCACGGCCAGGACGACGGTGACACGCCCGAGAATCACGTGCGGATCGTATGCCGCGGCGCGTCGCCACCGCAAGCGTGGAATCGCACTTCGACGGGTCCGCGAAAGTGTCCTTTTGAGCCTCGCACGCGTAGTATTGGGGGTGACTTTTTGGGATAATCTGACCCGCCTCATCTACGTCAATCCGACGTCGCATGGATGCTGCAGATAATTGCCTCAGGAGCAACTGAATGTCCGAGCAGAACCCGTCAAAACCCACCGGGCCGGTGAACGATTCCGCCCCGGTTCCGAACGCCGCCTACACCGATTACAACGAGGGCATGATCAAGGTGCTCGAGGGGATCGAGCACGTGCGCACGCGCCCGGGCATGTACATCGGCGACACCACCGCGCGCGGGTTGCACCACCTCATTTGGGAAATCGTCGACAACTCGATCGACGAGGCGATGGCTGGCTTTTGCCGCAGCATTCTGATCAAGATCAACGCGGACGGAAGCTGCTCGGTCGTCGATGACGGCCGGGGGATTCCCGTCGGGATTCACCCGACGGAGAAGGTGCCGACGGTCGAAGTCGTCTTCGCCAAGCTCGGCGCGGGCGGGAAGTTCGAGCACACCGAAGGCTCCGCCTATCGCACGACGGGCGGGCTGCACGGCGTGGGCGCATCGGTCGTGAACGCGCTGTCGGAGTGGCTCGAAGTGGAAGTGAGCCGCGAGGGGAACCTCCATCACATGGAGTTCGAGCGCGGGAAGAAATCGAGCGATCTGAAACCCGTCGGCAAGAGCGCCAAGAGCGGCACGAAGGTCACGTTCAAGCCGGACAACAAGATCTTCCCGGACGTCGAGCTGAAGTACGAGGTCGTGCAGAAGCGCGCCCGCGAGCTGGCGTACCTGAACGAAGGGCTTCAGATCGTCATCGAGGACGAGCGCACCGGGAAGCGGGATGAGTTCAAGTACGATCAGGGGCTCGTCGAGTACGTGAAGTACCTCAACGACGGCAAGAACACGCTGCATCCGATCATCTACTTCAAGCGGGAAGACCCCGAGACGCGGCTGATGCTCGAAGTGGCGATGCAGTACAACGACGGGTACGCCGACACGATCGAGAGCTTCGCCAACAACATCAACACGCACGAGGGCGGCACGCACTTGAGCGGGTTCAAGACCGCGCTGACCGGCACGATCAACCGCCACGC
The DNA here is from genome assembly GCA_049679725.1 of Tepidisphaeraceae bacterium. Taxonomy (GTDB): domain Bacteria; phylum Planctomycetota; class Phycisphaerae; order Tepidisphaerales; family Tepidisphaeraceae; genus DASYWJ01. The sequence continues at coordinate 4,956 of JBAUGM010000164.1, read as the reverse complement.
GGAGAAGGCGAACTGGATCAAGGACACGCGCCCCACCGGCGACGACGTGCGCGAGGGGCTGATTGCCGTGCTCAGCGTGAAGGTGGCCGAGCCCCAGTTCGAGGGGCAGACGAAGACCAAGCTGGGGAACAGCGAGGTGGAAGGGTTCGTCAGCGCCGCCATGAACGAGCGGCTGGGAGCGTACTTCGAGGAGAACCCGAAGGACGCGAAATCGATCTTCGAGAAGGGGATGCTGGCGTCCGAAGCGCGCGAGGCGGCGCGCAAGGCGCGCGAGCTCACGCGGCGCAAGAACTCGCTCGAAGGCAACAGCCTGCCGGGCAAGCTGGCGGATTGTCGTAGCAAGTCGAACGAGGATACCGAGCTGTTCCTCGTCGAAGGCGACTCCGCAGGCGGCAGCGCGAAGCAGGGTCGCGACAGCAACGTGCAGGCGATCCTCGCGTTGCGCGGCAAACTGCTGAACGTCGAGAAGGCCAACCTCGTGAAGATGCTCGGGCACGAGGAAATCCGCACGATCATCAGCGCGCTGGGATGCGGCATCCGCGACGACTTCAACCTCGAGAAGCGCCGCTACGGCAAGATCATCATCATGACCGACGCCGACGTCGACGGCAGCCACATCCGTACGCTGCTGCTCACGTTCTTCTTCCGCCACATGCAGGAGTTGATCAAGAACGGCCGCGTCTACGTCGCGCAGCCGCCGCTGTACAAGATCACGCGGAAGAAGAAGGTCGAGTACGTGCTGAACGAGCGCGTGATGCGGCAGACGCTGACCGACCTGGGGCTGGAGAACACGCACCTGACCATCCGCGACGCGGACACGGCGGTCGAGGCGCGCCGGCTCGAAGGTGAGGAGCTGCGCCGCGTCGTCGAGCTGCTGAGCAAGCTGGAGGAGCTGATCACCGTCGTCCGCCGGCGCGGGATTGACTTTGCCGACTTCCTCGCCAAGCGCGACAACGCCGGGCGGCTGCCGCTCTACCGCGTCGTCGTGGAGGGCGAAGAGGTCTACTTCCACTCGGCCGAGGATCGCGACGCGTTCCTCGTCGAGGCGCAGTTGGTCGTCGCCGACGAGGAAATGGAAAAGGTCCAGGGCAACGGCGGCAACGGCAAGGCCGCGCGCGAGCAGGGCGTTCGCCGGCTCCAACGCAACCAGGAGCTGCACGAGGTGAAGGAGCTCGAGAAGGTCTTCGTCTCGCTCGAGCAGTACGGCCTGAGCATCGACGATTACTTCCTCACGCAGGAGGAATCCGTCAGCGGCGAGAAGCTGCTCACGAAGTACGCCCTCGTGCAGGACGAAAAGCAACACGACATCGCCGGCGTCGCGCAGATTCTTCCGAAGGTGCACGCGCTGGGCAAGATGGGCATCGAGGTCGGCCGCTTCAAAGGCCTGGGCGAGATGAACGCCGAGGAGCTGTGGGAAACCACGCTCGACCCGAGCAAGCGGGTGCTGCTGAGAGTCACGCTCGAAGAAGCGGGCGTGGCGGAACGCATGTTCAGCGTGCTGATGGGCGAAGACGTCGAGCGCCGGCGGCAGTTCATCGAGGAGCACGCGCTGGAAGTGAAGAATCTGGATGTATAATCCAAACATGCCAACAATTTGCGAGGAGATTCAGCGAGCGGTTTCAACACTTCCGCCTTCCAGCCAGGCGAAGGTTCTTGAATTTATCCGGGTCATGGCGCAAATGAAGGACGCCGACGATGCGGCTATCGGGGAGGTGGGCGCGCGCTTAGCTGCCGAGGTCTGGCCCGTTGAAGATTTCAGTGACTGGATCGCGGCGTGTCCGCCGAAGCGTGAGGACTCCAAGTGACGTTGTCCCAGGGGGAAGTGTGGTGGGCCGATATGCCGCCACCCTTAGGGTACCGTCCGGTCGTTCTCCTGACGCGCGATGATTTCATTAACGCGTTGACGAACGTTACGGTCGCACCTCTGACACGTAGCAGCCATCGCTCAAGTAGCGAAGTGGAGGTTTCGGCGGAGGAAGGCGTCGTCACGGATTGTGTGATATCGCTGGACAACGTCACCACGATTCCTTCCAGCTATCTCGTCTCGCGGATGACGCTCCTGAGTCCTGAGCGAATGAATCAAGTCTGGGAGGCGCTGCATTACGCGCTTGATGTCCCGTTCTGAGCTGCGCACAGAGAGAGCTTGCGTCATGCCCACCCGCCTCATCGAACTGGTCGAAAAGCTCCGTGGGCGACGCGTTGTCGTCCTGGGCGACCTTATGGTCGATCGGTACCTCTACGGCGACGTCGAGCGCATCTCGCCGGAGGCGCCGGTGCCGGTGCTGCACTACGAGCGCGAAGAGCTGCGCCTCGGCGGCGCGGGGAACGTCGCGGCGAACCTGGCGGTGCTCGGGGCGGCGGTGACGATGGTGGCCGTCGTCGGGAATGATGACATGGGCCGGGCGGCGCGGAAGCTGCTGGGCGAGCGCGGTTGCGGGGACGACCGCGGATTGGTTGAGGCGTCCGATCGGCCGACGGTTGCAAAGATGCGCCTCGTGGGATCGGCCCAGCACCGCCACGCGCAGACGATGATGCGGCTGGACTTCGAGAACACCGCGCCGGTCAGCGCGAGCGTCGCCGAAGCGGTCGTACAATGCGTAGAGCAGTTGCTCGACGGCGGTGATGGCGGTGGCGCCGACGTGCTGTGCATCGAGGACTACAACAAGGGGCTGCTCACGCCGCAGGTGTGCAAGCATGTGATCGGCCTGGCGCGGGAGCGGGGCGTGCCGGTGATCATCGACCCGGCGGCGATCGCCGACTACTCGCGCTACGCGGGGGCGACGGCGATGAAGCTCAACCGCCCCGAGGCGGAGCGGGCGACGGGGATCAAGGCGGATTCGCCGGAGCAGTACCCGATCGTCGCCGAGGCGCTGCGGGCAAAGCTCGACCTCGATGCCGCAATCGTCACGCTCGACAAGAACGGCTCGTACCTGGCGACGAAGGACGGTGAGCGGCGGTGGCTCAAGACGCGCGCGCGGCAGGTGTTCGACGTCACCGGCGCCGGCGACATGGTCCACGCGGTGCTGACCCTCGCCCGCGCCGCGGGCGGAGAGTGGGCCGAGTGCGTGGCGCTGGCCAACGTCGCGGCGGGGCTCGAAGTCGAGCGCTTCGGCGCCGTCCCCATCCGACCCGATGAGATCGTTCAGGAGCTGCTGGCCGAGGCCCACCTGCACATGGGCAAGCAGCGCACGGTCGAGCAGATCGTGCCCGAACTGGCCAGCCACCGCGCGTCCGGCAAGCGCATCGTCTTCACCAACGGCTGCTTCGACCTCATCCACCTCGGCCACGTGAAGTATTTCCAATTCGCCAAGGCGCAGGGCGATATCCTCGTCGTCGGCGTGAACACGGACAACGGCATCCGGCGCTTGAAGGGATCGAAGCGCCCGATCATCAGCGAGGTGGATCGCGTCGGTGTGCTGGAGGAGCTGGAGAGCATCGACTATCTCGTGCGCTTCGACGAGGACACGCCGATCGAGCTGATCCGCCAGGTTCGCCCGGACGTGCTGGTGAAGGGGGCGGACTACGCGAAGGAACAGGTGGTCGGGTGGGACTTCGTCGAGTCGTGCGGCGGCCGGATCGCGCTCGCCCCGCTCATCGACGGCCGCAGCACGTCGGCGGTGATTCAGCGGATTCTGGAAGCATACAAGTAGGAAAGTTCCAAGAACCAAAAACCAAGTTCCAAACAAACGGCAAAGGACCAAAGAAGAAAGCTCCAAACACAGCGTTTGGAGCTTTCTCGTTTTCTGCGTTGGTGCTTGTTTGGAACTTGGTTCCTGGACCTTGGAACGTCCCGCGCCGCGGGTTCAATCGGGTACAACGGGGACAATCCCCGCGTTGTTCCCGTCGGCGCACTTCAGCTCCATGATCTTCGCGGCGCGCACCGCATCCGATTGCCTGACCCAGCCCTTCACCGGATCGGTGGTAGGGTCCTTCACTTCCAGGCCGTTCATCATGACGTCCTCCATGAGGACCGGGCTGCCCGCATCGCTGGACTTCATGGCGGCTTCCATGGCCTTCTTGCCCTGTTCCGTGTATCGCTCCAGGTGCGAGACGAACTCCTTCCCGTCGGCGCACTTGTAGACGTAGACGCGGTAGGCGGGCTTCCCGTCCTTGTCGAACGGCGGGATCTTGTTGACGTCGTCGGCAAACCACGTCTTGCCGTCGTCGTTCGAATAGAAGGCCTCGGTTGCGATGCCCGGCGTGCCGCCCCCGCCCAACTGGTAGATGATGAAAACGATGGCGAGGATGATGATGCCGGCGGTGGCGCCGGTGGTGATGGCCGGGTTCTTGTTCAGCGTCTCTCGGATGCCCACGAATGCTCCTTTGTGGTTCTAGCAGCGGGTCGTTCAAAACCGTCCGCAGTTCCGCGCCGCGGCCTGAAGTGGTGCCGCGCTAAGAGAAATCTAACACACGTGAAATGGGGTGACAAGTTCGACGGAGCATCCCGCCCACATCTGCCAGAAAAGCAGCGTCGCCGATGCGCGTGAATTGCGAGGCCGGTGGCGTCGGGCGGCATTTTGGGCGCTGTGGCGCGGCACGCGTCGTGCATAATGACTTTTTGCCGCCGACGGCTTGGGGCCGTTGGCTCGAAAAGGAGATACACGCATGTCCCGCATGAATGAAAGCGAGTCGCAGGGCGCCCAGGGCCAGGGCCAGATGCGCGAAACGGCCGCGCAGGTTCAGGAGAACCTCCGCAACCTCGGCGGCCAGGTCCGTGACGCGGCGAGCGAGAAATACTCGAAGCTGCGCGAGCAGGCGGGCGAGTACTACGAGCACGGCCGCCAGCGCGCGACTGAGATGGAACATAGCCTCGAGCAGTACGTTCAGGAGAAGCCGATCCAGTCGATCCTGATCGCCGCCGGCGTCGGCGTGCTGCTGGGCGTGCTGTGGAAGCGGAGCTAGCGGGGATCGCGTCATGGACCCGCAGCCACACACGGATCCCGCGCGCCCCTCGGG
>JBAUGM010000163.1:0-2667 GCA_049679725.1 Tepidisphaeraceae bacterium | reverse complement strand
GTGTGCCGGTATCGCTTCTCGCGCGTCTTCGCGCCGAGCCCCGCGCCGGCGTGGCGGCTCGACCCCGCGCAGTCCGGCGGCGGGATCTTCCTCGACGTCGGCAGCCACGTGCTCGACATCCTCGATTTCCTGCTCGGCCCCTTCATCGAATACGGCGGCGCGGCGCACCGCACCGGCGCACAGATCGTGGAAGACGTCGTCGCCGTCCACTTCCGCACGGAGGGCGGCGTCGTCGGCGCCGCGTCGTGGAACTTCGCGGCTTCGCTTGCGGAAGAGCGGCTTGAGATCGACGGCACGGAAGGGCGGCTGTCGATGGAGGTGCTCGGCTGCACGCCGCTGACGGTGTCGCGCGCGGGGAAGGCGATGGAGACGATCGACCTGCCGGACCCGCCGCACGTGCAGCAGCCGCTGATTCAGGCGGTGGTGGACGAACTGCTGGGCCGCGGCACTTGCCCGAGCACCGGCGCGAGTGCGGCGCGGACCAGCGCGGTGATGGACGCGGCACTGACGAGCTTCTACCGTGGGCGCGACGACGCGTTCTGGGAGCGTCCCGCGACGTGGGGCGCGCCGCACATGACGTGGCGCGGATGGCATTGAGTTGGCGAGATGTTCGCGCAGCGCGTGCGTGCGATCAAGGATGAGAGATCCCCGAGACCCATGACGAACCGAAATCCAATTCCGTTGCTTCGCACGATCGCCCTCATTGAGGGCGTCTCGTTCCTGCTCCTGCTCTTTGTCGCGATGCCGCTCAAGTACTTTGCGGGGATGCCGATGGCGGTGAAGGTCGTGGGCTGGGCGCACGGCGTGCTGTTCGTGGCGCTGTGCGTCGCGCTGGTGCGGGTGATGATCGTGGCGCGGTGGCCGATGGGGCGCGGCGCGATGGTGTTCGTCGCGGCGCTGTTGCCGTTCGGACCGTTCGTGATCGATCGGCGGATGATGGGGTATGAGGAGGAGTTGCGCCGATCGGGTCGCGCGGGAGAGGAGCAATCCGGGTCTTCGCCTGCAACTCAGACACCGGCGTGACGGGGCGGGTCGCGAGCAAAGAAAGGATAATCCACTTGACATAGCGCACCGCGCGGCTCGGCGTAGCGAAGATCGGGGATCTTGTAGTCGAGCGGCTTTCGACTCGGAGATCCCTCAGGTCGCTACCGCTCCCTTCGGGATGACAGGCTCTCGCGGCTTCTTAGATACGCACTCAGAGCGTGTGAGCCTTTTCTCTTTCCAACCATCGCTGACGAGGGACGACGAGTCGTGAAGATGATTTCCGGTCAAACCGATGACCGCGCCGCCGCGTCAGCCCAGCAACGAGGGGGCGAAGTGCATCAGGTTGTACGCCAACGCGCACCACAGGGCCACGCACCGGGCCTTGGGCAACCCGCGCACCGTCAGTTGCACCAGTCCCCGGTGGCTCTTGAGATCCGCGTTCACCGTCTCGCTCGTGGACGCACGCTCCTTGTAAACCGCCTTCCCGGCGTCGCTGCCCATCCGCGCCCGCCATTGCTTCAGCACGTCGCTGTCGTCCGGGCGCGGCTCGTATTCGCTGCCGCGCAGCTCCGGGTTGCGCGGCGGCTTGGGCGGGACGTACAGCGTCACCTGCCGATCGTGGGCGCGCTCGATCTCCGCGTGGACCAGGTAGCCGCCGTCGATCAGGTGCTCCTGGACCTTCCGCCCGGTGCGACGTTCCACCTGCTGGCGCATCGGCTCGGCCTGAGCGGTGTCCACGCCCAGGTTGCTCACCTCCACGCCGACGACCGCGCGGCTGGCGGTGTCGGTGGCCAGTTGCACGTTCACCGCCGGGCGGAACCCGCCGTCGGGCATCTTCATCACGCGGGCCTCGGGGTCGGTGGTGGATGCGCGGGGCTCCTTGAGCTTCCCCTTGGCCTTGTCCTTCTTCGAGACCTTCCTGGCCAACTTCGCCTGCCGCGCCGCCAGTTCCGGCAGCTGCGCCATCGCCCGCTCGACGCGCTCTTGCCGCTCGCGCGCCGCACGCACGCGTGCCGCGCGCCGCTTGGCCGACAGCCCGGCGCTGCGCTGGGGGTCGTCCAGCAGCGACTTCAGTTCCGCCACGTGCGCCCGCGCCTGCTCGAGCAACAGGCCCAGCCGCTCGCCGCGGCGGAAGCTGCTCGCCCCGGCGCAGGCGCGCACGCGCGTGCCGTCCTGGCTGATGCGCGTCACCTTGATCACGCCCTTGTCCGCCAGCGTCGCGATCACCCGCGTGAACAGCTCGTCCAGCGCCGCCGCGTGGCCCACGCGAAAGTCGCTGAGCGTGTGGTGGTTCAGCGTCACCCCGCCGCACAGCCAGCGGTACGGATCGCTCTCGACGCACAGCCGCGCCAACTCCCGCGCGCTGCCCACGCCGCGCGTCACCGCGTACAACCACAACGCCACCAGCAGCCGCGGGTCGGTGGCGTTCCGCCCGACCTCGCCGACGCGCGCCTTGACGGGGGCATAGAAGGCCGCGAGGTCCAGCCTGCCCGTCACCTCCCAGATCAGCCGCACGGGATGGCCAGCGCTCACGAGGTCGTCGGCGCTGGCGACCTGCATGGCCATCTGGCTCCGATCTGGCATCCGCAACCGCACGTCCGTAGGCTTGCTGCTCATGGGCGATGTTGTAGCGCCCTCGAACGAAAAAGTCGCGCGAAAAAGTTCACAAACTCTCAGGATGAC
>JBAUGM010000162.1:0-4607 GCA_049679725.1 Tepidisphaeraceae bacterium | reverse complement strand
CGTCTGCCTGCATCGATGCCGCCAAACCACCAAAACAAGGTCAAAAAAGCCGGGAAAGTTTTCTTTTTTTAAGCGGGTCATTTTGACCGGCTCAAATTGGGGGCTTTACGTAAATGCGGTTATTTCTGCACTTATGTGCTGTGCCAGACATGAGTAAAAATCGCCCCCGCTAGCACCCTCATTTTGTCGGGTTGCATCGTTTCCGCCACTTCCCTATCCACCCTCCCCATAAACCGTCAACGGGCAGAGCCGTAGGGCCGGCTCCTTTGTATGCCCCTCTGTGACGGTGGGCTATGTGCGTAAGGGAACTCACTGATGGAACGACCGGGCTTTACCGGGGCAGGAGACGCCGCAGATTTCGCGCTGATCTCCACGCCGCTGTCGAACGTCGCCGCCGAACAATTCACTCCCACCGCCCGCCGCACGCACGGCCAAGGGGTGGGCAAGGTCGAATCCCTCGAACACCGCCGCATGCTCTCCAGCGTCTCGCTGGTGAACGGCGAGCTGAGGCTGTGGGGCGATGCGTGGTCGGGCAACACGCTGGGCGTCTACGCCTCCGGGAACAAGCTCATCGCGGTCCACAACGGCGCGACCAAGACCGTCACCGCCTCGTCCGTCGGCAAGATCGTCATGTATGGCGGATCCAAGGACGACAACATGTGGATCACGTCGGACGTCAAGAAGTCCTCCGTCCTCCGCGGCTACAAGGGCAACGACGCCCTCTCCGGGGGCGGCGGGCGCGACTGGCTCTTGGGCGGCGATGGAAACGACAGGCTCTGGGGCAACGGCGGCAACGACTGGTTCTCCGGTGGAAACGGCAACGACTCCCTCCGCGGCGGCTCGGGCGACGACACGCTCGATGGCGGCCCGGGATCCGACAGCCTCCTCTACGACAGCTATAAGCCCGGCAGCGGCTCCAACAGCGGTGGCGGCTCAACCGGAAGCGGCTCCAGCGCGGGTTCGCCCAAGGCGGTCATCACCGCCCAGCGCACCGGCATCCAGGCCGGACACTCCATCCACGTGCACGCGACCAACTCCTCGCTCGGCGCCGGCAGCCCCCAGACCGCGATGTACAAGTGGAGCTTCGGCGACAGCAGCGAGCCCTACAACACCCTCAACGGGTTCAACGCCGCGCACAACTACCGCAAGCCCGGCACGTACAAGATCTGGCTGACCGTCACCAACGAGGCCGGCAAGAGCAGCTCGACCTCCATCACCGTCAAGGTCGCACCCAGCACGCGAAAGAAGATTTACGTCAGCGCTTCGGGCAGCGACTCCAATCCCGGCACGCCGGAACGGCCGATCAAGAGCTGGAACAAGGCCGCCTCGATGCTCACCGGCAACCGCGAGATCCTTTTCCGCCGTGGCGACACGTTCGACGCGACCGCCCACTTCGACATCAAGGGCGACAACGTCCTCGTCGGCGCCTACGGCTCGGGCGCCAGCCCCGTCATCCGCTGGACCGCCAACGTCAGCGGGTACCCCACGATCGTCGGGCCCAAGGGCGACGACAACACCATCCAGGACCTGACCTTCACCTCCAGCACCTCCAACCCGCCGCAGGCCATCCGCACCTCGGGCGATAACGTCACCGTCCGCGGCAACGTGTTCAAGACCGTCGGTCTCGCGATCAACGCCAACGCCAAGCCGGACGGCCTGCTCGTCCAGGGCAACACGGCGCCCGACGTCGGCGGGATCGAAAGCTACTTCGTCTGGGGCGAGGGCACCGATCACGTCTACCTCGGCAACACGGTTCGCAACAGCCGCGAGGAGCACGCGATCCGCGTCGTCCGCGCCGATCGCGTCCTCGTCTGGGACAACAACCTGACGAACACGATCGGCGAAGTATCGGGCGACAACACGACCAAGGGCGCGCTCACCCTCCAGAAGGGCAGCTACTACTGGGTAGCCGGGAACGACCTGAACGAAGGCCCGGTCGCGATCGGCCCGCTGGGCGGCGGCGACGGGATGAGCGACAAGTCGGCGCGCTTCCGCTACGGCGTGTTCGACGGGAACGTCTTCGACACCAAGTTCGCCGTCGACCACGGCGCCGAGCGCATCATGTTCCGCAACAACGTGCTCAAGAGCGGCGACACGGCCATCCTCATCGAGGGGTACGACTCGACCTACGGCCGCACGACCAACGACGTGAGGATCATCAACAACACGGTCATCAACGGCGCCTCCACCGGCCGGTTCATCTCGGTCGAGGACGGCGCCAACGGCGTGACGCTGGCCAACAACCTGTACGTCGCGCCGAACCTGACCACCGGTGGCGGCGCCAGCGCGTCGGTCTACGTCGCGGACAGCGGCCTGGGCAGCTTCAAGTTCATCGGCAACAACGTCTGGGCCAACGCCACGTCGAACCTGTGGGCGCATGGCGGCCAGAACTACGTCTGGCCGAGCTGGTCGAACGCGGCCGGGTACAGGAACGCGTCGGAGTGGAACAGCTTGGGCGCGGTGGGCACCGACTACTTCAGCGACGTGAAGATCAGCGGCTACACGCCGAGCAGCTCGAGCGTTGCCGCCACCGCCGCCCGCCCGATGGCCGGCGTGTTCCACGACATGTACGGCCGGACGCGCTCCGGCTCCTGGACCGCCGGCGCCATCGAGCTCTAACCTTCGACGCGCGCGAGCTCCCGCGCCGCGCACGAGAACGACACGCCGCCCCGCGCCCCAGAGATGGTGCGCGGGGCGGCCGTTTTATTGCGTCGCCACACGTCCGATAAAACGCACCGCCCGCTCGATCGACGCCTGCCGACCGGCGCCACACTTTGCCCCGCTTACTAACGCGATCGCTCCGTTTGCCGGGGCGGCGTTGCGTATCGTACGAACAGGGGGCCGCCCCATTTTTCGTGGGGCGGGGTTCGAATGCGTTGTCGCTGGGAGAAGTGCGCGATGCCGTTGACCGCCGGTCCCAATCTCACCGTCCCCGCCTCGGCCGACTGGCCGGCGGAGGTGGACCTGGTCATCTCGGCCCTGGCCGCGGGTGAGGACCGGGCGGCAACCAGCACGGGCGCGAAGCCGCGTCACCGGCCGCGCATCAGCTATCGCGTCCTGGCCGAGCTGCGCTTGTTCAGCGATCAGCAGGAAGCGGATCCCTGGCGGCTTTACACGCGCGACGCGAGCCCGCGCGGGCTCGGCTTCATCACGCCCCACCGCTTGCCGCTGGGGTACGGCGGGACGATCGAGCTGCCGACGCCGAACGGGCACGTCATCGAGGTCAACTGCACGCTGCTGCGCTGCCGCGAGATCGCAACCGGCTGGTTCGACGGCGCGCTCTACTTCAACCGCGAGCAGGCGGCATTCACGGCGCGGTGACGCGCGTCGATCGCGGCGCGCGCGCGTGGGTCGGGGGGGGGCGCGTGTGGGTCGGGGCGCGCGAGCACGTCATCCTGAAGGGAGTTTTACGACCTGAAGGGCGTGCGGGAATCCACGATGCTGCTAAACTCTCCGGCATGCGTAGATCCATCGCATCGATCGGGCTCGTGCTCGCGACCCTGATCCTACCCGCGTGCGCCCGCGCACAAGCCGCCACGGAACCGACGACTGCGCCGGCGGCCGGCAAGCTCCCGCACATCCAGGTGGACGTGAAGAAGCGCCAAGTGCGCGTCGACGCCGAGACCCTCGCCGTCGATGCGCCGCTCGAGTTCTTCTGCGTCACGAGCGGCACGAACGAGCACGAGTCGGTCATCCGCTCGCCAGTGAAGCCTTCACAGCTGCACCTGGCGATGGTGATGCTCGGCCTGGAGCCCGGGTCGCCCGTGCAGTACTCCGAGTCGGCGAAGAAGTGGCTCCCGCCGCACGGGCCGCCGCTGCAGATCTCGATCGAGTACGAGCAGGGCGGGAAGAAGGTGTCGATCCCCGCGTACCGCTGGATGCGCGACATCAAGTCGAAGAAGCCGATGCCGCCGATGACCTGGATCTTCGCCGGCTCGCGCGTGATGGAGGACGGCAAGTACGCGGCCGACGTGACGGGGTACGTCGTCAGCGTCGTCAACTTCGACCTGACGCTGATCGACATCCCGGACCTGGCGAGCAACGCGAACGAATCGCTGCAGTGGGAACGCAACCCCGACCTGATGCCGCCGGCGGGGACGAAGGTGACGATGGTGATCGAGCCCGCCGGCGCGGCGGGCGATGCGCCGAAGGACGCGGTCCGATCGAACCCTGCGCCGTCGAACGTGGATCCGCAGACGACGAAGGCGCCGACCACCGCGCCCGCCGGCGCCCTGAGCGACGTCGCCGCGGACGAGGCGATGATCAAGTCATTGCGCCAGCGGTGGGATAAAGCGGTGACCCCACACGGCGCGGCCCTGCGCGAGGCCGCGCAGACGCACTACGACGTGATCAACCAGCTCCGTCGCGAGCAACTCCGAATCATCAACGAAGCTGACAAGGTCCAGCGGCTGATCGACGAGCTGGAAAAGAACTACCAGGACCTGACCACGCCGCGGCCGGAGCCGGTGGACGGCGCCCCGGCCGCAGCCGAGAAGTCTTGACCTGTCATTCCCAGATCAGAACGCGTGTGAGAAGTCACGATTCGTGGCTTGGCGTCTCGCCCGAGCTTTCTTTCCCGGGGCCAGGACTTGGCTGAAACGCTCGGG
>JBAUGM010000161.1:0-2791 GCA_049679725.1 Tepidisphaeraceae bacterium | reverse complement strand
CCGTTCCGCCGGTCATCGTGCGAACGGCGCGGGGCGGCGCTGGCGCTCTCCCCCGCCGTGGGAATGCGCTCCCTCGCGCGCTCGCGATTTACACCATCGGCTGCATCCCCAGCGCGACCAGTCCCATGCGCGTCAGGATGAAGAGCACGATCAGCCCCAGCCCCAGACCGAAGTACGCCATGCCCATCGTCCACGCCTTCTGCCTGCCAATGTCGTAGTACGGGTTTGCCTCCCCGCGGCGACGGCGCTGCAGCGTCTGCACGATCCGCGGCCAGGCGAAGAAGAGCAGCAGGAGCAGGAGGAAGCTCGGCCGGCCGGTTTCGCGCCACTGCGTGATGATCATCCAGACCAGCGCGAGCAATCCCGGCATCCAGATCCACGGGCTGACCGCCGCCGTGATGCGCCCGCCGTCGAGCGGGGGGACGGGGAGCAGGTTGAACAAGTTCAGCAGATACCCGAACCACGCGAGCAGCAGGAGCAATTCGACGCCGGTCGCGAGGTAGAGGATGTGGCAGACGACCGCCCCCGCCGTCCCCAGCGCCGGCCCGCCGATGCCGACCACCGCCTCCTCCCACGCGTTGCGCGGCTGCTGGCGCAGGTTGATCAGCGCTCCCATGAACGGAATGAAGATCGGCGGGCTCGCGCTGAGCCCGTAGTACTTCATCGCCAGCGAATGGCCGAGCTCGTGCACCAGGATCAGCAGCACGAAGCCGGTCGCGAAGAGCAGTCCGTACGTCATCCCGCGCGTCTGCCCGAAGAGCATGGCGTACAGCAGGATGCTGATGAGCATCGACCCGCCCGTCTTGAAGAGGGCGGTGGACCAGGTGTCGTTGCGCGGCGTGGCGACTTGCTGAGTCGGGGCGAACCCTTCGATGTTGCCGCCCGATTCGAGCATGGTGATGCGCTGGCGGAGCATCTCCGCCTGCCGCGCGTCCGGCGGGAGCAGGTCGAGGCACTGCCGCCAGATCACGGCGGCGAGGCGCGGGTCGGTGCGCTCGTAGCGCATCGCCTCGGAGGAAAGCTGGTTCAATCGGTCCCGGTAAACGAGCGCGCCGCATTGGTTGCAGGCGAGCTGCCCGTAGGTGAGATCGTTCCCGCAGTTCGGGCAGCCGTACATGGCGGTGGTGGTCACGGTGAATGATAGGCTCATTCGCCCGCGCAAGAGACAGGCGCACGTCATTCCGAGGGGAGTTTTGCGACCCGAGGAATCTCGGGGTGGAAAATCGCTCGCGAGTCCGAGATCCCTCGGTCGCCCAGGCTCCCTCGGGATGACGTGTGCGCGACGCGCACGTGCGTCGTATGCATCACAATTGCGACGCGTACCCCTTCACCGCCTCCTCAAACCCCCGCGGCGTCCACTCGAACGCATCCGTGAACTTGCTCAGGTCGCAGGTGTTCTCCTCCTGGCTCATGATGACCTGGTCGCGGTTGAACGGGAGCAACGCGCCCGGCACGACGTGCGTGAGCGCTTTCGCGTACCACGCCGGGATCGGGATCGCGGCACGCTCGCGCCCGACGATCGCGCGCGACACGGTGTGGTGCATCTGCGGCCAGGTCACCACGTCCGGCCCGCCGAGGGGGTAGACCTCGCCGATCGTCTTCGGCTTCTCGATCGCGTCGACGAACGCGCGGGCGACGTCGCCGACGTAGATCGGTTGAAGCCGTCCCGCGCCGCCCGTTCCGAACAAGCCCCCGCCGAAGTAGGGCATGAAAAGAAACGGCGGCGCTTTGCGGCGCGCCCACTTTGCCTCCATCTGCATGAATTCGCCATGTGGGCCGTGGATGAAGGAGGGGCGGAAGATCGTCCAATCGAGGCCGCTGTCGCGGACGTACTCTTCGGCGAGGCATTTCGTGCGGTGGTAGGCGCTGACCGCGTTCGGCCGGACGCCGAGCGCGGACATGTGGACGTATCGCCGCACGCCGGCGCGTTTCGCGGCGTCGACGACGCGCGCGGCGCCCTGGTGATGGATGCGCTCGAACGTGATCCCCTTCGACGGTTTCTCCATGATGATGCCGACGAGGTGAATGACGGCATCGCACCCGCGGAGCCCGGCCTCGAGGGCGCGGTCGTCGAACAGGTCGCCCGGGATCGACTCGACATCGGCGCGGTCCAGCTTCTTGCGGTTGACCAGCGCGTTCACCGAGTAGCCGCGCGCGACCAACTCGTCGATCACCGCCGACCCGACGAACCCGCTGCCGCCCGTGATGAACACCCGACCCGCCATGGAACTCCTTCTGATGTGGATGACCTCGCCGTACACTACGGGCGGCGTTGCATCGAGGGAAGGTTCATGAAGCACAAGACGTTGTTTCGCGTGCTGCTGAAGGCGATCCCCGGCAACCGCCCGTACTGTCACGAATGCGGGTATGATCTGACCAACGCCGTCGGCCACGTGTGCGTCGAGTGCGGCACGCCGTTCAAGGCCGCCGCGGAAATGAGTTCCGCTCCATGAGTCAATCGACCCCGGCCGTCGCCACGACCACCCTCCGCCTGGGCACCCGCGGCAGCGTCCTCGCCAAGACGCAGAGCCAGCTCGTCGCGGATGAGCTGGAGAAGCGCCACCCCGGCCTCGTCGTCGAACTCATCGTCGTGAAGACCTCCGGTGACGCCATCGCCGACCGCCCGCTGTACGAGCTCGGCGGGAAGGGGTTGTTCACGAAGGAGATCGAGATCGCGCTGCTCGAGGGCAGCGTGGATTTCGCGGTGCACAGTTACAAGGACGTTCCCGTCACGATGCCCCTGGTGGATCAGAGCGGCCTGAGTCTCGTCTCGACGCCACCGCGGGAAGAT
>JBAUGM010000160.1:0-51955 GCA_049679725.1 Tepidisphaeraceae bacterium | reverse complement strand
CCGTCCAGCGTCACCGTCGTCGTGGAGAGCGTGAAGTCCCGCACCGCCTCCTCCGCCAGCACGTCGTCCACGCCCGGGCCGTGCAGGTAGCGGTTCTTCAGCGTGCTGACGTTCTGATCGTCCACGTCGAATACCAGCGCGATCTCGTCCCCGTCGTAGACGAACGCCTCGGTCGTGTCCTCGGGGTCCGTGAAATCGTCGTCGTTGTTGACGTCGATCTCTTTGACCACCCGCCGGTCCGACGTGTCGTACGCATACCGTTCATGCACGGGCGCGAGCACGCCGCCGAGCGTGAACGTCGGCGCCCCCAGCGCCGGACCCGCCGTGTTGTCCGCGTAGTAGACGTCGAACAGCCGCAGCGCGATCGCGCCGCCGGCGTGCGTGAACGTCACGCTCAACCCGTCGTGCGCCGCCGCCGCCGCCGCGCTGTATCGAGCGGTGGTGCGCAAAGCATCGCTCGTGTCCCATCGTCCGACTAGGCATCATCCGCCACGGGTGGACGAGACGACGCTTTCCGCGAATTCCGGCGGGACAAATGGAACCTGCCCAAAGACCACACCGGGGACGCCCTCAAGCTTCGCTAAGAGATGTCCGCGCCCGAGCAGGCGTTCGGCACCCGGTTGGCCGAGCGCGATCTCGGACGTACCTTCAGAGTCTACGCGTAGAATGAGCCGGTTGCCGAGGTTGGCCCGAAGCTGCATGGGCATGACGTTGGCATCCGGACGCTGTGCAGCGAATACGAGGTAGATCCCCGCGGCGCGCGCTTTAACGCCCAACCTGCCAACTGTCGCCGTTACTTCATTCTTGTACTCGTCGATCATCATCCATTCGGCGAACTCATCGTGAATGAGCCAGATCGCGGGCAGTTGTTCCGTGGAAGGCACCTTCTGGTTGTAGGCCGCGAGGTTCTGTGCCCTCGCCGCGCGGAACTTCGCGTACCGGTCGTCCATTTCATCGACGAGTGCCCTTAGGCGTTCGAGCGCAACTTCGTGGCGATCGATTAGGCCGCCGGAGAGGTGCGGGAGCTCTTCGAACTGGAAGTAGTCGACGCCTTGTTTCGGGTCGATAAGTACGATCTTCGCCTGCTCCGGAGTGTTCGTCGCTGCGATGTCGAGGATAATGTTCTGCATCAGGACGGACTTGCCGCTGCCGGTCGAACCGGCGATGAGTGTGTGCGGCGCGTGCTGCTTTCCCGGCGATAGGAAGAGCAGGCTCCCGTTCTCCTCGCGAACGCCGATGAGGAGCTCCTGATTCCCTTTGGCGGAGTCGGGCGTCCAACGGGCCCAGAGCTCGTCAATCCCGACGACCTTTCGCGTGGGGCGCTCAACCGAGAGGCTGACCACACCCGGCTCGGGTTGGACCGAGACGATGTTGAGCCCGTGTGTCGTCAGGAACTCACTCCGTCGTCTGAGAACCTGTTCGACCGTTAGGTTGGCACTTCCGGCGAACTTCAGGAGCGCCGCGTTTGGTGTGATGGTCAACTGGAGGAGCTTCGACTGGAGCTGGAACTGTTGAAGTGCTGCGCGTGTCCGATTTGCTACCTGATCGAGCCATTCTCGCTCGTCCGGCGCAGGCTCGTTCGACGTTCCCACTTCCGGCAGAAGCCCTTCGATGGAGGGATATGCAAAGCGGCTTAAGCCACCATTATTTTTCGGTTTACGCCCCTCAGGGGACGGATCGGCCTTAGTCTCCCTTGGATCACGAACTGTGCTTTCTGGCGCCGAGTCACGCGGCTTTGGGTCTTTCATGCGAATTCCGCTGCCGCCACCGTCGCCCGAGCGGCCTTTCCGGTCCTTGTCGTCACGCGGCGCGGGCTCTTCCTCTGCAGCAGAGGTCTTTGTCGGGCTCCGATACTCCTTTTTTGCCCAAACATCTTCCGTCGCCTCCTCGCGGCGCACCTGCATCGGGTCTTCATGACGCGCGTAGCGAAGGACGAGCTGCCGGACCCTCGCGCGGCTGAACACCTCCTGGTAGCAATTGTCCACGTCGGCAACGCTCACAAAATCTGACGTGTCTGCGGCGTCGCTCGGACCTGAGACGAACACGTGTGAGTATCCGCGCACATAGATCTCGCAAGCGCCCTCGCGGATGGCACGTCGCCATTCGGAGAGGTTAACGGCCGCGGCGGGCGGCACCTGCACGCCGTCAAGGATGAGATCTGAAAGGCGAGCAAGCCAGAGATCTCGATCGAGACGCTCCGGACTGCCAAATGCGGCGTCGACGATTCGGCGTACCGTATCCCGCAGCTGTTTCTGAGACTCATTTCGCTTCGACGCGAGATTGTCAGCGCCGATATATTTGGCCTCTGAGACAACGACTGCGAGACGTAGCTTCCCGTCCGTGGTTCGCTCGGGGCTCAGCGCGAGGATGTCTGCAATCTGCTCCTCGCGTTGACCGAGCCATTGTGCGTAGTCGTCTAGAAAGTACCAGCCGTAGAGCCTCTCTTGTCCCAGTTCGCGGCGAATGAGGAATCGGCTCAGTACGATCCCCATCAACTCACTCGCATTTCGACCGCGCTTGGCTGCGCGGAGTACGATGTCTCCGGACACGTCATTGGCGTCCTGGATAAATCGGTCTGCCAGCGCCTCGTAATTCACGTCCGGAGCGTCGAGGTTCAAATCGCGGAGCCGTCCAAGCACCATCGAGCGGAGCAGACTTAACGGCGCCTTCGACGAGATGATGACGTTTCGACCCTGGGTAGCCGACTGCTTGTAGCGGATCACCTTTACCTGGTGATTCAGAAGCTGCCGACGGTCGAGCAGTTCGTCGTAATTCACGACCCAATTCGCAAGGTTGTGTGTCTCCTCGAAGATTCGTGCGGTGGTTACATCCCGGAAGTCGAGTTGGCGGGCCGGCAGCAGGCGTCGCGCTTCGTCCTCGTTCCAGTCTCCACGCAGAAACGAGGAAATGGCGGTGAGATACGTCCACCCTTCGCGGGTCTGCACGGGACAGCAGAGGTAGACGACCGACTTCATGTCATGCTGCGCAGCAGGGCGGCGCCTGGACCATCTGGGCGGGACGAAAGTGGTGGTTGCGACAGGCCTCGCGTCTTCGGTGAACCACTCGATGCGTGCGTGTCGCGCGATGACGTCCTGCGAGAATACGATGTCGGCAGGTGCTCCGTCCTTTGGATCAGGCACCGGCGCCTGGTCTGCCATGATGCCGATCCGGAGACGGGCCATGAAATCCCGGGTCGCCTCACTCGCGCTGAACGCGTCCGGATCGCTCCCGGATGACTGAATAATGTTCTCGTAGAGGCGCCGGAGGCGCTTCGCATCACGGTGCCTGAGGATTACCTGGCAGCGGACGTCATCTTCGTCCTCGTGCATTGCCCCGATCTTGTCCACGACCGCCTCTGGGAGTCGTGCGGAGTCGCAGTTGTAAAGAACTACGGACAAGTTCGCCTGTTCGTGAGGATGAAGTGCGAGGTATCGACGGACGAGTTCGATGACGCGGGCTGCGCCTTCCGTGGGGTTCTCGTTTGTGTCATCGAGGCCGTCGTTGGTGACAACCGGAGACTCGTGCAGGCTGTAGTCGCCCGCGACGTCCGTTAACGATAGAAGCTGCGGCTCGTGCTCGTGCCAGCCAAGGACGAGCTCCGGGTAGAAGGGGTGCTGGAGCTCTTCCTGCGTGTCCCGGAAGAAGAGGCGTGAGTCACCGAAGTCGATCTGATCGGCCGTGAGCAGGTGTTTCACGAGTTCCGCGACCCGCTGCGCTTTGATTGCCATCGCAGCAAGCCGTAGCGGCTGCCACGGCGCCACAATCGCAGTCGGCCTTCCACCGTCTACCGCGACCACGCCAAGCTGGAGGAGCGGCTTTAGAAGGAGCTCTCGGCTTCTGTCCCCTTTTGCGTGACGGCATAGGGCATCAAGAAGGTCCGAAAATGTGCTGAACTGTTCGAGTATCGCCGGGTGGCTTAAGCCCTGATCGCGGAACCCTTTGATGGCGTCGGTGTACGCTGAGGAAAACGCTTCAAAGTTCTCCGACAGAACATCTGCCGAGCGCTTGTCTAACAGCCCCTGCTTTTGCGCCGCTTCGAGATTGTTCAGCCACTGGAGACCCAGGTCATTTGCCCTGCGGTAAACCGAGACGAAGGATCCTCGGTCCTGACCGAACCCGGCGCTAAAGGTCCTGACGTTCGCGAGGTCCACCGTCTGGAATTGTCCCTTACCCGTCACGGGCTCGCGGTTCACGCGGCACGCAACGAGCGGATGTTCGACGAGGCGACTCCAATCTTCCGCGAATTCGGTCGCGACTTGCTTCGGATCGAACTTCCAAATGAGTTGGGTCGAGTAGCTCTGGGTGCCGCCGCGCGGGAGCTCGACGTCCAGAGTCAGAACGAACTTTAACTGAAGGGCTGACTTTGAAGTCGAGTAATTGAGTGTGGACCGCTTCGCACCTCTCCACGTCTCAACAAGCTCCGGGAAATTGAAGAGTTCGCCCACGTCCCATTTCAGTCCGCGGCCGAACAGCTGCATGAGCCCCTTGTACCGACGCGCGAAGTAGATTCCGGCATCGACGTTCAGTTCCTTGAGGTCTCGCTTCGTACGCCGGTCCGAGTAGATGCGGAGCACGCGACGGCTCCCCGGCTCCTCGCGGTTGAAGAGTGAATCGAGACACACGACCAGACCGGACAGGAAGTCTTCGGTCTCGCGAGGCGATCCGAAGACGAAGCGGTCCCACGCGGACCGGAGCTTCCGGTCGTCCCGGAGTTCGTTCCTGTGCGCGTCGTAGAAGTCTTCGTCTTCTTCTTCCGGCTCCGTGGTCCGTCGATCCACAAGCCGTTTGAGGTATTCGCGATCATCGTTGCTCAGCAACTCGGGCTCGCGTTCCGCGTAGAAGTTGATCGTCTCTTGGGCAAGATTGAACTTCTCTCGCTTGAGGCCATCGAAGAGTGGCTTGATGTCTTCCCACTCGCATTCCGAAAGCGCTGCTGCCTCGTCGTTCCAGGTCGCGGGCGAGCGGATAAACGCCTCGGCCTTCGGGTGGTGGACTGCCGGGATCCCTTCACGCACCTTCTCCCACGCGGCAAGAAGTTCCTCTTCGCCGAGCATCACCTGAGAGGGCGTGCGTTTCCCCAGGAAGCATCCGCGTTTCTTCTGCGCATCAGAGAAGAGGGTGCGCCACCGTGCGGGCTGGGTCCTAGCCTTGTCGTTGAGCCGATTGAAGTAACAAGAGTCCTTTGGAAGCCTCAACGCGGGGAGTGCTGCACCCAGCGCCGAAATGAGCGGGAGTCCTTCGTCTCGGATCAAGTTCCTCGTCAGGAGCACGTAGGCCGACACGCCATCCAAAGGAAAAGACCGAAGGTCGTGCAGACCGCCCAATGCCTTCTCCCACCACTTGAGCTGATCCGGCGGTAGGAGGAGCCCGTCGGCTGCAACCAACACCCAAAGCTCTGGGTGCTCCTGTAGCTGCGGGGCGCCGATCTGCGCTACTTCCTTCAGCGACTGACCCTCGTCGTCGCCCGTGTTGGCGAACACGCGTGCAGGCTTGTCGCACGCTGCGTGACGGAAGTAGGTGGCGCGTTCTTCGGTGAGTACCGCCGCCGGAAGCCCTTGATCGTGGACGAAGTGCGCAGGCAGTTTGAGGTCGACCTGTCGTTCGAGCTCCGGGTCAGCCAGGATCGCTTTCGCAATGGCGGCGGTCTGCTCCGGGCTTAGGCAGTCGATGATGAATCGAGCTGTGCCGTCCGTCTCGCCGCGAGCCAGCTGCGCGCGTAGATATGACGCTGCGACCCGACCGATTAGTTCCGAGCGGCGGTAGTCTCTCATCCACCCCTCCGCGCCAGAGGATTCTCCACGTATGCACAGCTGTCCGAAAGGCGGCGCAACATCCCGAGGCTACCGAGTCGCTGCTCCAGGCGACGGGCGTTCGCTTGAAACGCCTTCTTGTCGTGATCGGCGTGCGCGAGCACTACCTCGGCCTCCCGATCCCCGAAGATGAGCCCATATCGATCGAAGAGTCGCCTCAAGAACTCCCCGAGCTCTAGCCGGTGCTCGACGTTCGCGAGGACAAGCGTCTTTAGGAGTCCGTCGGTCGGAGCGTAGCGGAGCTTGTTCGTGCCGCGCTTCGAAACTAGGCCAACGTGCTTCCCGTAGTTCCGGTGGACGTTCGCCACGTGCTGCCGGTGGCGCTTCAGGGCGATGGTCTTTAGCTCAGAGATTAGGGCCTCCGGGTTCCGCGGCCCGTCGTAATCCTCACCCCACCAGAGCAAGTCAGCGAGAAGCTTCCGGCATTTCGCAAACGCCTCTTGTTCGGTAAGCGAGGTTGTTACGGCATTCTGCCAGTCTGGAGAGTCCTCCACCTCGGACTTGATGAACGCTCGCACAGCCTGTTCAGTCAGCAGGTTGTTGTCCTGGTAGTTCTCGGACGACCGCTCCCGAACGAGCGTCTTTCGCGGGGCAACCACCTCGCAGACCATGTGAGGCGCCCGCGTCGTACCGGCCCATTTGGCGGCAAGCGTGAGCTGGTAAAGGAGCACATGGAACGCGCTCAGAGTTACGAGGTGCGGGAATGCGTCGAAACCCGGTAGCCCCAGTTCAAATACCCGGAGCCAGTCCTCGGCGAGCCGATCGAATGTGGGATGTCTCCGGTAGGGGAGGTAGCTACTCTTCCCCGAACGTTCCAGGTCTTCCTCTGTCTCCGGCTGCAGGAGCCCGAGGAGGCGGTTCCACTTCTTGTCACCGGCGAGCACGCGCTCAAGATGCGGTCGGATACCGGCTGACGCAGTGGACCGCGAGAGCATGAGGTAGATCAGCTCTCCGGTCCGCCCGAAATTAATGTACTCGCGGCTCGTGTCTCCGGTCGGGGTGATGGCTAGGTCGACGTATAGTCCGTTGGGCCCAAACGGAAAGACGAAGCGAGAGTTCCATCGCTTGTTTGTCTCGCTTTCAACCGCCGAGGTCCGAAGCATAGCGACGAGCGAGGCGAAGTCGTGGAAGCTGTGGAAGTGGATTTTAAGGTAAGAGAAGTCACGCGGCGTTACTGCCTGTGCGCGCTCTGACATTAGCTTTAGCCAGGCCGTCCAGGCTTGGGAGCTGTCCCTGAACCGCTCGTCGATCTCGCTGATCTTATCGTTGTTGAAGAGGATATTCCTTAGGAACATCCGCCGGTAGGGCCGGTAGCTGATCGGCTCGTCATCTCCGGCGTTGTCCAGGAGCTTGCCCTGTCTGCGCGCGCCCTCGGCGATGTTCAGGAACTCAAGGAACAATAGCCACGGCGTTTGCGAGTCCCAGAGCCTGTGCCCCCATATCTGTTCGTCAAGCCATAGGGTGACGTTATGGTCACCCGGATGTGGAGCTGGCAGGCGCTCGTCCCCATTAGGCATCGATCACCACCTCTACCGTCTCCTCCGACGGCACCCCTGAATCGTCTAAGTCAAAGAGATGGAACACGAGACCCGAGACGTCCCGGTCCTCACCCTGTGCGAGGCGCCGCTGTTCGATACCGGCTAGGATCTGGCTCTTGAACGCGAGTATATCCTCGTAACACTCTCGGCTAAAACTGCTCGGGAGAGCGCCGTCCGCCACACGGCTCAGGAACTCGTAGCGGACAAGGTGAAGCGCTAGGGGACACTGGATGTCGGGCGCGAGTGCGACGTTCAAAGTCGGTGTGCCGCTACTCAGGACGATTTCGACCTTCTCGCCGAGACGCGGCGGTACCGAGATTCTCTCTTCGAGAAGCCGACTGACCTTTGCGTTTGCAAAGGAGAGGCTGGTCGCTAGGAAAAGCTCACGTTCGCCCGCGACGAGCATGCCAACGAATACCCGGTTGAGCCCCTTGACCAGTCGGCCCAAAAGCGGCCCAGGCACGCGATTGCCGTTCTGGAGCGTTCGGACGACGTGGTCCAGATACTCGCCAGCGTAGCGGAAGACGGTGAGCTCCCACAGGTGGAGTTCGTCCTCCCATTTGAGCGGAATCTTGAAGAAAAGGCCGCGCCTCTGACTGACGAGGTGGTCGAGAAATCCAGAACCGCGTTCCTCCTCTTCATCACCCGCTTCGATATAGGCGCGCTGTTCGCACCGATACGCTTCGTCGGCCCCGTAGAACGTGTCGGCGAGAAGAAGCTCGTCAAAATACGGACGGAACGTTTCGTCGGCTTCGCCGAATATGAGCACGTTGTCGATGCGGTTTGAAGTTTCGTGACCGATGCGGAACCGGTCGAGGTACTCAAAGATCGGCAACGACTCGCGTCGCGTCTCGGTGAGGTTTCCTCCGAAGAGGTTGTTGTAGAGACTCGCCTTGCCGCGTGTCCGGGCCCTTAAGATCTTCGGTACGTCGCCGGGCACCATCAAGCGGTCGGCGGCATCGGGATGTCCCAGCACCCCATTCGAAAGCAGGAGGAGAATCTGTCGAATCGGGATGTGGAGCCCATTGTAGTCGCATAGCTCGAAGAGCGCGCGGAGACGCTGGCGGACGAGCGACTGTTTGAGGAGCTCGTAGTTGTGACGGATCGGGCAGTTCGGGCCGAAGACCTCGTCGTCCGCCGAGCTGCCCGCGTAGCACTCATCCCATCCGTCGTGCGAGAGAAACGCATCGAGGGCCCGGTCGAGCACGGCGGCGGAGCTGCCGCGGCTCAGGTTGAAGCAGCGAACCCGCGTGTCGGGTAACTCTTGGCGGTCCTCAACTAGCAATGTTTCCAGCGCGGCGCGAGAACGGACGATCTCCGGGAGATCCGGGAGGCGCCTCCAGGTTTCTAGGAGCTGGCCGTCGTTCGCGGCGACGAGGAACACGTCCCGCTCTGTTGGGTTGAAGAGCGACCGGGAGAAGCGGGTGAGTAGCTCAAGCTTCTCCTGCGGCCAGTCGGCGTCGCGCTGAGGAACCCACGCGCTTAGGTCTCGGATCACGTGCAGCGTCGCTCCGGATG
Source organism: Tepidisphaeraceae bacterium (assembly GCA_049679725.1). Taxonomy (GTDB): domain Bacteria; phylum Planctomycetota; class Phycisphaerae; order Tepidisphaerales; family Tepidisphaeraceae; genus DASYWJ01. Next base: position 43,089 of record JBAUGM010000160.1, on the reverse strand, counting down.
TCGAATGGGTTGTCAGATACGGTTCATCCGCTGCCCAGAGCTTTGTGTCCCCGCCGAGCCTCTCCCACAGGGCACGGCAGAGGTGGGTTTTCCCATCCCCCGCTGTTCCGGTAAGGACGACGGAGCCCTCGCAATCTGAGCCTGTCATGCAGTTGAGCACATCCTGGTACTGAGGGTGTTCGAACGTGACGGGACGGATGCGGTTACGGCGGGCCGATCGTTGGATCGTCTCGTCGTACATGCTGTCGTTCTTCGCTATGGGTCCGTACTGCCGCACGAACTTCAGCCACGACACGCCCAAGTCGTTCATCCCCTCACCTCTTTTGTACTACCAGGAGCGGCCGATCGAGCCTGCGGCAATTCTACAGGTCGGCGCCGCTTTACGCTCGCGCCGGAGCGCGGCAAGATCGCGCATTTGCTGTACTTACAGCTGACAGATGAGGCATCCCTCTCTGGGCTCGTCAGGATCTTCGAGGTCACCCAAGATGTGGAGAAGGCTCTTCCTGCCGCTCGGCTTCTTTCGCTGCGCGCGCGACTCGTCCCACTTCCGCTTGATTTCCTGTATTCGCTCAGGGCGTTCCAGTTCCTCGAGTGATTCGTTTCCGGACCAGTAGAAGACATTCCCGTTGACCCGGTTCGCCTTCTCATACTCCTTCGCCTCTTCGTAAAGGTCCGGGTACTGCTCCTTCAGACGCACCCACTCGATCTTCTGCTGGTAGAAGCAGAAGAAGCAGCCGGAGCGCGTGCGACCCCATTCGGTGTAGCGCGGAAGCCCAAGTCCCGACTCTTCGAGGAGCCTCACCACGTCAGCGTACACAAGGCCGTCGTCGCGGAACGGGTAGACTGGGGTGATGTTCGGCTTGTGGCTGATGTATCCCTCACGGTCTTCGTCGGCGCGGATGCCGATGTAGTTGAAGACCGGGTCGTCCCCTACCCACTGTTCGAACGGCTTCAGCTTGAGCATCCGCGTGCACCATCTCCGGTGGTTAGACGGAATGATTTCGCCGTAGACCTTGAACCAGTGATCGAACCCGCCGTTTACCGTCGTCTTATGGATCTTCTTGCCGAGAAGAACTTCGAGCCGTTCCAGGTATTCGTAAGTTTCCGGGAGTTCCTTCTTCGTGTCGTGGAAGATGTACTCCATCTCCGGCACACGATCCCGCATGTAGACAGCTAGAGCCGCGCTGTCCTTCCCGCCAGAGAGGCTGAGGATGTGGCGAACCGGCTTGGTCACGAGCAATCCTCCACCTTCGACCCACTCAGGTCGCGAGCTCCGAGTGCCTTCCAGAGAACGCGCGAAGCGGCTGCGAGCCCCACACGCTTCGATCGCTCGATGAGAGCGAGGATCTTCGCTTCGAGCTCGTGCGCGAGCGTCTCTTCCTCTCTCGTGAGGTGAAGGACCTCCTCGACGTCAGACCCGTCCTGCATCGTAACCGCGACGCGGATGGCGATAGCTCCCTCTGCGCCCGTGGCGTCGAACGCCGCCGCCTCGACTCGGCGGAACATTCGAGCATGGCGATGGATCTCCTCGCGAAAACGTTGCGCATCGGTTTCGAGCCAGGATGCCGGTGGCTTCCCGGTGAGGAACCCGGCCAACGCCTCAACCCACGCCTGTTCTGAGAGGCTGCGATCGGCGAGCCGGAGACAGAATCCGCGGAGCTTCAGTTCGTGGATGGAAATGAGAAGCCGCTGTGCCGTCTCAGATATCGCTGTCCGCACTTCCGGGAAGTCGCCTGGGCGTTCGAAGGCGCTCCGAATCTGCTCACGGACGTCGTCCAGGAGTGTCGGGTAGGTCGCGCGTAGTTCGTCTAGCGAACGCTTAAGCTTTGAGACGAAACCTCGGACGGTAGCGCCCCCTGGGGCTCCGCGAGACTCGAACGGCTTTAGGCCACACGCGAGCGGCAGGTCGCGGAAGAGGAGCATCGCCGGTTCTTTGGCCGAAGTGAGGGCGGCCCTGACCGACCGGGCCTGCTCGGAGATCTGCCGCGTCCGCTGGGTGTACTGGGGCAACTGCGCCGCGAAGACACAGAGCGGGCGGACGACGTCGAGCACGTTCGGCTCGTCGTCCGAAACTTCTTCGGGCTGTAATACGCGGACTAGCCGTGCGAAGACCGACGCCCTGACGCCTGTCACCCGGCAGTATTGGAGCTCGAATGACGCCGGATTCTTAGTCAGTCGGAGAAACTCCTCTCCCGTCACCTCACGGACAAACGCGCCATCCTCGTATAGTGCGAGGTCCTGCTCGTGGATGACGGCGAACACCGCGAGTAGGAGCGGCGAGAGGCCGTCGCGAATCCCAAACGGCGGGCGCCGCAGCTCGTCTAACAAACGGGATACCGATACCCGCAAGTCCGGCTTCTCTCGCAGGATCCAAAGCATACGCCGGAACGTCGGCCTTACGTTTAGAGGGTCATCCGATTTTCCAGGCTCTACCACCTCATGGCCGTCCCGCCTGCTCACGTGCATCTTTCCGCGATGCAGTACCGAGAGGTACATGGACATCTCGGGCGGCTTCTTTGCCGAATCCAGTCCGAGCAGTGGTTGGTCGGCTGAGGAGAAGAGCCGCTCGATGAGTCGCATCCGCGCGGAAGCGGCGGCGGTGCTAAGATCCCGCCGGTTCACGAGTTCATTCTTCACTCGTGGCGCGCTGGCGTAGACCTCGTCACACACATCAGAAATTGTCGAGAGGAGGTCCCGGCTCGTAGCGATGCGGACGGGCTTTCCCTGGAGGAACCAATCGAGCTCGGTCCGGCCGGAAGAGGTGCGTAGCCCTATGAGATCCTGAATACGGTCTCGGAGCACGCGGCGCGCGTTCGCTAGTTGCCGCGACACCTCTTCGGCTGCGTAGCGGTCGTGGATGAGCTCCGGGGTGTTCTGCGACACCCAGTTCCATCGCTGGGTTTCTTGCACCATCGACTGGAGCATCTCAAGTGGCTTTGGCACGGCGCAGAGCACCGCAGGCTCGCGTGTCATCGGTTCCGACTGGGCGAACGCGAGGGCGAGCTTCCTGTCTTCCGCGGTCTCACACAGCGGCAAGAGAATGAGCCCGTCGGCGGCGCCGCGACCTTCTGCCCGTCCGGCACTTTCGAGGGCATTCACCGCGACGCACCGCACCTCGAAGTGCCTGAGATTTCCCGTCTCGATGTAGTGACGACGGGCGACAACAGGTCGAGTGTCGAATTCGTCGGCGATGAGTGTCGAGACGCAGGAGATTGGCCCCACGGCCTTCATGGCCTCCGTGTACGCCTTCTCGATGTTGACGCTTGTGTGCGGCCACAGGCAGTAACCACCGGCGGTGCCGCGGAAATAAAGGACTCGCTTCTTCTGGAGCTTGGCTACCGCGTCTCTCACGCGGAGGCGATCGTTGTCGCCTGTCGACGTGGCGAGTTCGATCGCCTCGCGTGTGGCAATAAGCCCCTGGTCGTCGATAAGGTTCAGCATCGCGACGGTCTTTAGAACCCGCGACTCGACCGCGTGTTCGACCGGAAAGCTCTCCACCACCGATTCGATGAGGTTCCAGTGGCTCCGGTAGCTCTGGAGGCTGAGTCTGTGACCAAAGGTCGCTCGCGCGTAGTCGTAGAGGTCATGTATTCGGTAGAACCGATCAGGCGCTGCCGTTCTCTCTGCGTACGCTTGCAGGCCAAAGGGCTCGTTCGACAGGAGGAAACTAAACAGGGAACGCTCGTTCTGACCGAAGCGAGCGAAGAGCCGAGTGAGCACGGGGAGAACCGTTGCGTGGAGCGGGTAGAGACTCGCGGCGAGCGCTGTGAGCTCACCAACTTTCCTGCCGGGGCCGTACCAACCGAGTGAGTCGGCAGACGCCATGTCCTCCCGTGCTCGCCGCGAGATCGCACGTGGCAGTCGCTCGACGGGAAGGTTAAGTGCGTCGGCGATGAGGGCCGCGGTCTGGTCGAGCGGCCGATCGAAGATGAGCTCTTCGAAGCGGCCTGCGACCTTCTGCCATTCGCGCTGGGCAGTCTCAGACAGCCTGTCAGCGTAGGCGTTGAAACCTTGATGGAGCAGACCGACAACGACCAGCGGCGTGTTCCCGCTCCTAGCGGCTACCTCCGCGAGCGTCTGGAGGAGGTAGATGTCCTGCCGGTCGGGGTGAAGCGCCGCGTATTCGAGAAACTTCCCAAGCTCGTCCAAAATTATGAGGAGCCCAACGCCATGTTCGCCCTCGCGGACAAACTGTGACGCCTCTTCAACAATCTGGACGAAATCAGTGTCCGATGTGGCCGCGCTCTCGGGCGCGCTAAGCATCTGTCGGATCCGCTCAAGCACCTTCGGTCGCCGGCCGCGGAGGTGAAGCCTGTCGAGCGATCGCTCAAGCGCCTGGAGGGTCGACCGCGCGACCGGGCTTCTCGAACCGGTGACCAGCACCGGGACGAGTTTCGGGCGCCGGGCACCAAGGTGCGAGAGGTCAACCGCATCGCGGAGCGACGGCGGGAGGCTCCGCGCCCGCCCACCCAAGAGGTGGGCAAGCACGAGCGCGAACGACGACTTCCCGACGCCATAGTCACCTGTGACGCGCCATGCGCGCTGCCCGGATGTTGGTGCAAGCCCGGAGGCGAGGCGATTCAGGTAGTTCTGCGCCTGCGGGGTGACGACGTACCCGGTCACCGCCGAAGCGTCTTCGAAATCGCGCTCAAGGTGGGCTGAGCGAAGGAATCGGGTTCGTACCTGAAACAGATCAGCGATCCGGGCATCAGGCATGTGCCGGCTCCCTCTCGTAGAGACGTCCCAGTAGCGATCCCTCTGGCTGCCGATTTCTGATGACGTGCTGGAGAGATGCCGACTCGCGGTAGCCAAACAGCTGCTCCGAATCCGAGCCGATCCGCTCCAAGCGGTCGCGTACGTCATCCTCGGGAAGCTTAAATATCTGCCCTGGGCTTCCCGGCGCAAGTGCCACGTCTTTTAGTGTGAGCGTCTGCTCTGACGGCCGCCATCGACGCCAGAAATCGTCGAGGCAGTAGATGAACAACGGCGGCGTAATCTCAGGCTTTTCCTCGCGCCTGAAGGCATAGACGGCCTCCCTGTGACCTTGCTTTCCCGTGGGTCGCTCGCCGGTTCGCTGGATCAATTCCAGCTCGACGAGCGGACAGTCGAGGTTGTCCTCCAAGACCTCGCCTTTACGCCCGCGCGTCGGGACGTACGAGTGGAGGAACACGTCGAAGTGCTGCTCGAGTGTGATTTCCGAGAGGTCCTTACCGAGCAGACGAGCCTCGTGCTTGAAGGCGGCCAGGGCGACGGAGCGACTGAACTCCGGATGCGGCCACCTGTTGAGCAGAAATTCCCAAGCGAAGAGGGGTTGCTCGACGTGCGTCGCGATCTGCCAGTGGATTAGCCACAGGGTGCGGATGTCTTCGAGGAAAGGGTCTTCTCCCCTCGGGCTCAAGACGGCCTTTCCGAATGGTGTTGGCGTAAAGCTGCCGCCGCTTCCTGCGGCCGCCATGCCAGCGATCTGCAGCCAGAAGCGGATAGCCCGCACCATGTTCTTCCCCACGCCGAGCGCGATCATTGCCTCTTGGTCGTCAGCCAGCGCCTTCGGGTTCTGGCGGATTTCGCCAAAAGCCTTGGGCAGCCATGCGTAGCGGCAAGGAAACGTCTCGTGGCCCGAAAACCTATACTGCATCGGCGGCCTTTGCTTGTACGGGGCATACCTCTAAGGCGCGAGCCCGCGTGAAGATGGCTCCCCTACCGATTGTACCGGTGGTCAAGCGAAACGCTATAACTAGGTGCACACACGACACGAGAAGTTCAGGCCGGTGTTAGCTTGGGCTCCGTCATCTCAATCCTCCGGGCGCAGAACAGTCCCAGCAATCAAACATCAAGCGCAGATCGCGGCAAGCCAAGGAAGCGGAACCTCACGCGACAGGAACTCCCAGTCAAACTGGTTGCGATAAGTACGCAGGCACGCGTAGCAAGACGATTGCATGCCGCAGTCGATCGTGTTGGGGCAGTTCTGTAGCACTCCGATGGCAGCGAAGAGAACGGCCGGCAAGTCTTCGCGGATTCGCTGCACGAACCCCGCGCCTCCAGGGACGTTATCGAACAGCAGAAGTTCGCCTCGATGGTCTGCGTCGGAGATCGAGCGATAGCTCACCTCAAGATCCGACGGATCGATTCGATGGAGCTCGCATCCTGCACTGGCAATCGCTGCCGCGAGAGTAGTCCAAAAGGTTCGTCCAGCATCGCCAATCACGCTAGGGGTTGAGACGGCGGGAAAGCGGACCTGGAGGACGTCAGTTCGGAAGATGCTGGCCAAGGCCACTCGCTCCTGTCGCCCTTTGCACTTGTTCCCACCAAATGGTCGGTCGTGAGCGAGCTCCAGCCTCACGCCGTCAGACGCGGCGCCGCAGTTGCCACACAGCCAAAATCCTTGGCCCGACCGACCCAGATTTGCGGTGAAGAGCTGCGCGTTGCGGCAGATACCTGTCGTCACTCCCGGCAGCTTTCCGTGGCTCTCGAACTCGGATTCGTCGAGCGAATCGACCACAAACAGTTCTGAATTGCTTGGCGGTCGGAGACGATAGAGGTTCGGTTGGCTACCCCTATCTTCGATACTCGTGAGAAAGCCTAAAGGGAGCACGAACTGGCCCGATTTCGGAGGACGGTGACCGACGTTGGGGAGCTGGCGTTTGAGTTCATCCTCATCGAGTCCAATCCGCACGCGCCGGGTTGCCTCACAGAAACGGAACCGTCGGACATTAGGAGCTCGACCGAGCAGGTTGATCCCTACACTCGTGAACATCTTGCCGTCTGCGATGATCTCGCTCTCAGGAGCATATTCGGAAATTCCGCGCTCCTGATCACGCTCCAATTTCAACGCTGACTGATAGTTGGGGTCGAGCACGAGCAGCTGAACCGCATCTTGGGGGAATGCATAGGCCGGAAGCCAGCTGTAAGAGGACAGCGTCCCAATGAGCCGTTCGCCCATCTGCTGCGAGATCAGCGAATCAATGCGAGAAAGCTTTGCAAACACTGCAGCCGCTTGCTTGCTTTTGCGCTCTCGTTCGAGCTCGGCCTTCTCATCGTTAAGCCTGCGCCGCTCGTTCTCGAACGCGTTAACAGGGTCCAAAAGTCCCCTCCGCCAAACACAGGGTCCGGCTGGGTCGAACATGGAGGTCGCTGACGCGGTTACCGCGGCATCGGCACTCATTCCCGCCCGTTTCGCTAACTGCTCCACTTCTCCGCATACTTTGGGGGTCAGCGTCTGGCACCACTTGACGAATCGCTCAGCCGGTGACGTTCCGTCCAGTGCTGTCTCGGACAAAGGGAAAAAGTCTTGTAGCGGTGGGTCATCGACCGGCATGCCGTGGTGAGCAAGAAATGCCGACAGGAGCAACGCATTAATGTGTCGCTGGGTGAGTCGTTCGTTCTTGGGGTACACGACCGGCACAGGAACCGAGCCCCCGACGATGTCGTGCGGACGATGATAATGATGCTGCTCGTGCGGCATGAGACGCGCGTAGCTCACGGCGTGAGCGGCGCCCACCCGCCGACGTCCTGCACGTCCTGCACGCTGAACATAGCTCGCGGCAGTGGGCGGTACGTTCCGAAGTAGCACTGCCTCGAGCTGACCCACATCGACCCCCATCTCGAACGTTGTCGAACTGCTGAGCACATTCACGTCCTTGTTCATGAAGTCACGTTGAATGCGCTTCCCTTCAGCCAGTGAGATCTGAGCGGTGTGCTCTCGGACTGCGAGAGGTAAGGGCCTCTGCACGAAGCGCTTCACCCGATGACTGTCAGCGTGCTCCTGCTTGAGTGCCTCTCTGCTAATGGCGTGGAGGGTGCCCCGGCAGCTCTTCATCTCGCAGGTGCCGTTCATTAGGTGGAGGGTCACTGCCCCGCACCGATCACAACGGAACCATGGCCCTTGCGTTGTCGCGAGAATCCGTTTCGCCGGGAGCCGAAACTCGCCTGGGTGTTGGGAGTGCTCCTGAAGGACGCCCGCGTCCAGCATCCAGTCCCAAACCTTGTCCAACACGGCAGTGGCAGTCGAGTCCGCGGAAGGGTCACCTTCTCGCAGGCTGAGGGCCTGACGAATGATCCATCCACGTATGCTGCGTCTGATCGAATTCCATTGCAGCATCTGGTGGCGTTCGACGTACGAGCGAGCCCCGCGATGCACCGTTACCAGCGTCGGGCCTTCAGCCAGACCGAGAATCTTGCGTCGGTCCACCTGACTGGGCCAGAACTCAACTGCTTGCGTTCGAATGAGGGTGTTCAGAAGTCGACTGACTGTGTCTCGACCGGCCCGTTCGTCGCCGAACAACTCCGGAACTCGGCGTTGAGCATCGCCCAGCGAGTCGTCGTCAATGTCAAACCTTGCTCCGAGCAAGCACAAGCCCGGAAGTCTCGTCCGCATCCGTCCCGTCGCTCCAAGTTGTTCGTACAGGATAGCCGCCAGACTCTCGCGGATGTCCGCCAGGTCCTCGCTCGTGGGCTTCTTGGCTAGATGCTCGTAATACTCAATGTCGCCTTCGATGCGGCGGACGAGCACGCGCGGCTGATTCAATACGATCTGCGTGGCCGCCTCCACAATCCTCTTGGGTGTCGTCACGTCCCCATCATCCTCTAGTTGGCGCGCCGCGGCGATCAACGGTTGAACATACGCAGGCTCGCAGCTTGTACGCGCCAAGTACGGATAGAAGAACGCTGCCCGTTGCCGGGCGTCACTAAACGCGATCAGCTGTCGCCCGCCAGCTGGCTTCGAGCGGGAGTCCGGCTGTTCTGGAAGGCATCTGAGGATTTCTTCCGCAAGCAACGCCGTTGGTGCATCTTCCCCAACAACGAAGTCGCGCAATACCGAGGGGTAGGGGCGGCGCTCGCCGTTACAACACGGGCATCGGCGAAGGCCTTGGGCATCGGCCTGTGGTAAACGCAGGAGGCGGAGTTGGCCAGAATGTCCGCACGACGCGGGCGTTCCTTCGCCTACCGCACGGCATGACTCCTCTGTGCACAGGAACATGTAGTTAGGGTCAAATCCGTCGGTCCCTTCTACATCCTCGTCTCCCTCGAGCTGCTCAAATTCCAGCCAGGTCAAGAGGTCGAGGTCCCGCTGTGAGCGATTCGAAAGCGGCGTCTTCCACGTGTCATTCTCTTTTTCCACGCCTGCCACGGGCATGCCACAGTGGGTGCAAGTGAAGAGGGCGACGAGCGCGCGACCGGTGGGTTCTTCACCGGAGTGCGGGTCCGGAATGTCGTCCACCGCCTTTCGCTCCAAATAGAGCTTCTTGACGACCACTCTCGTGTCCACGCTATCCAGCAGCACACTCGCGCCGCCAAATCCACGGAAGAAGTGATGAAGACGGATGGCCAAGAGAGGCGGCGTGCGACCGTCCGCCGGGATCGCGAGCGATGCAGCCGCGAGCAGGGATATAGTCGCGTGGATCTCGCTATCGTCAGCCGAAGCCGCTGGAATTGGTCCCGATAGGTTGCGGGCCAGCGCGTCAACCGTGCTGGGCCCTTCCTTGAGGGCACAGTAAAACCGATGCAGCGGCGCGAGCTTCCGGAGGGAGGCATAGAGCGTGTCTACGCCCGACGCACCGCTTTCAATCGGAAGGGCCACGCTTTGCAAAAGCGAACGCGTCCGCTCGTTGGAGGCGACTGCATCCACGACCTGCGTGATCGACAGATTCGCGAGGCGTGCAATCGCATCTTTCGTCAACTCGTCGCGTGCGACGCCTTCGAACGGATCCACCGTGTATCCGCCCACCACATCTTCGGGTGCGAGCTCGGCGCCGGAAAGCTCGGACGCATAATTTGCAATTCGGTCCTTGTTGCCGGCATCTCGGGGATCTCCAAGAGTTGCTGACGTCAGGATGAACTGAACCTTTTTGGGAAACCTCAACTGAAGACGCTTCATCAAAAGGGAGATGTCGATCCCCTGCGACCCTCGGTAGGAGTGAGCTTCATCCAGCACCACGAACTGGACGCTGCTATCCTTAAAGATCGTTTGATCGCTCGGTCGTAGGAGCAAATACTCCAGCATCGCGAAGTTGGTCAGCAGTATCTGCGGGGGCTGCTGGCGGATCTGCTCTCGTGTCGCCCGCTCGAAGGGCTTGGCATTCTTCCGTGTGTCCTCGTCCAGGTCCTCCTCGTTTTCGGGAGTCTGACCTGTGTAACGGCCGATCGTGATGCCGCTGTCGCCAAGTAGCGCTCGGAGACGGTCTAGCTGGTCGTTCGCAAGGGCGTTCATGGGATAGACCAAGATCGCCTGGATGCCCTTGTTGCGCGTACGGACGCAGTGGTCGAGGATAGGAAGGAGGAATGCCTCGGTCTTTCCCGAGCCGGTGCCCGTCGCGACGACGGCGTTCCGGCCTAATTGGATTCGTTCGATAGCTTCGACTTGGTGCACGTACAGCGGGCGGCCGGGATCAAACTCGCGCGGAGAAAGCCGCCGGAGCTGGGCATGCAGGCGCGGCGGCGACGCGTTGCGGAATAATTGATCGGGTGTGAGCGCCGTCGCATATGCCGGAATCATCGAGACGAGAGGTGGCTTGCAAACGGCGTTCTCCCGGCGGATCGCCGAATGCAGGAGTTCGCGAAGGCGTGGTTCCGAGGCGTGAACGGGGAAGGTCTCGCTCAGATAAGAGTGATAAGATCCTGTGAGCTTTCGCCACATCTCGAACGGATCAATCATCGTGATTCCTCTCCCCGGCCTGGGCGCTGACACATGCATGTGACGAATCGCCGCTGAACTTGCCCCTTCTCGAACCAAACGCTGACAGTCGAGCGTCCGCAGTCGATGCACCGGAATGCGTGCAGTTCTTGCACCTGCTCTGGGAGCAGCGCGAAGACGACGTACGATAGCGTTCCGTCGAAACCTGCCGCCCGATCTGCTTCGGATAGCTTCACTATTCCGTGCTTGCCTGACATCGAGTCGATAATGCCCGGTGGCACGATGTTACGAAGTGCGATCGCACCCCTGACGCGGCAACGGAATGCCACGTCCCGCTCGGGCTCCAAGATCTCCGGTGACCGCGGGAAGAGGTTGGAGCATACGGTCACGTTTGATCGAACGTCGCCGAAGGTCGGCGCCGGTCGGACGATTCCCTGTTCGATCTGCTGACGCCCAGTCACCGTACCCCTCCAGTTCCGGCACCGAGACCGTAGGAGAACATAAGCTGTTCGTACTCCCAGTGTGTCCAGTGTTCCTTGGCGTATGGATCTGCCTTCTCGGTTTGGGCTCGTACCTCCAAGGTCAGTTCCGGCGTCAATCTCGCCTCCAGCCTAAGTTGCTCGAATGGAAGTCCTTGGATCGGCACGGAAAGAAAGTCGACGGACCGGACTTGGGGCATGCCGCCGAGGATGCCATTGCCGTGACCATCTGGCACGGCAAATACAAGCTGCGCGTGCTCTGTGTCTTCAATTACGCCTAGCAGGTATCGTCGATACTTGCCGTCAAAGCGGTCACCAGCGCGGACCAACGGCAGCAGAGTCCCATCGCTTAGTCGCAGATACACAGGGTGGTTCAAACGATAAACGGAGCTCCTCTCCTTGCCACTAAGCTCCTCGGCTAGAACTGACGCACCTTGGGCAACCGCCCACTGGGGGCGGCTCGGCACGAAAACGTCAACGTCAATGAAAGCTTCTCGCAACCTGGGCCCGATTCCCCACAACCTGCTGCTGCCGCCAACGAGTACAATGTGGTCGAGCTTTGCATCACCGCCTACTCTCCGGGCCGTCGTGATCGCGTCCGCAACCACCTTGACGCACGCCTCGACAATCGGCTGGGTGAGTGCTCCCAAGGCACCGCGGTCAAGCTTGAACTTGTGGTCTCGACCGAGGTAATCCGGCAGGAAAATCAGCGCTTCTTCCGCATCGGTCAACGCGCACTTCGCCGATTCGGCTTCAATCAGAATCCGATCGTACTGCTTCGGTGGCATTCGCGTTCGATCGAAATCCTCTTGGGTGAGGGTCTCATGAATGTGCTCGGCTATGAGCTCGTCGATAATGTCGCCAGCTTGGAGAAGACTGGCGGTCGCCAGTTCATGCACAGCGCCGTCCTCGATCTGAAGCACGGACACGTCCAGCGTCCCCCCACCCCAGTCGAACACGAGCACACGTTCAGTGTCGGGAAGTTGGTCACGACATGCCAGAAATGCGGCAGTGGGCTCTGAGACGAACTCCAAGATCTTAATTCCGGCTCGCTCGGCAGCCGTACGAACCCTCCGTCGGGCACCCGCCCGCAATCCGATGGGGATGCTGACGACGGCTTCCTTCGCTCTGCCAGCGCCGAACAATCGATCGGACCGCTGTCGAAGCTCGTCGAACAGGATCGCTGAGATGTCGGTGCTATTGAGCTTGCTTCCCTGCCTTTCCGCGATCGCCCGATCATGAGATAGTGCGAGCTTGACAGAGCTGACCACGTGCCACGAGCCGCGAGCCAGGTCATGCCGCTTCTTCCGGGCGTCGTGACCGACGAGCGTGCTACCTGTTAGCGGGTCTATCGCAACGAGCGAAGGCATAGGCCGCTCGTCGCTCTCATCAAGCAACTGGTTTCGGTTGTAAACCACCGCAGAATTAGTAGTGCCAAAATCGATGCCGATAGCCATTTAGTCCCCTGGGAATCACTCACGCCTGAAACGTACGCCTGCCGCTTCAAGCCGTGACAATAACTCGTCCATCATGTCGCCCACCATCGTGGGTGTGCCTTCGGGAAGCGGCCCCCGGGCACGGATCTCCCGGTAACCCTCAACAATGTTCCCGATCCGCTGCCCGAGCTGCGCCAGCAAACGGTCTCGCTCGCGTTGCGTTTCTCTTGACACGGCCTCGTGACTTTCATCGCGAAAGGCCTGCTTCTGGCGCCGCTCGGCGTCTAGGTCCGCGCTAACGATGACGAGCTTCTCACGCGCCTCTGACAACTCCTTGTCAGTCCTCTCTCGCGCATCCAGGAGCCCTCGCATTTCCTCGTCCAATTCTGACAGGCGCTCCGTCGCCTTGGCGTTCGCGTTTCGATAGGCCGCGGCGTCGCGTTCTGATCGCTCCAGTTGTGCCTTCGCACTTACTAACTCGGACTCGACAGACCGAAGTTCGCGGCGATGCAGGTCTGATTCCCTTTGAAACACGCGTCTGATCGAGCTGAAGACCTCGCGAAGCATGTCGTTCGTCTCCGCCTCCTGCGGCGGGGTTGTGCTCGTTCTCTGCGGAGTGGGAACGGGTGAGGTCGAGGTCTTCGTGTCGGGCGGCTGTTCGATCTCCAGCCGGGCCGGCTGAGCAGTCGGGACGATGGTCGCCTTTGGCCGGAGCCGGGCCAGACTTCGCTCGATGGCGAGTGCGACAGGCTCTGATAACTGTTTAGTTTGCAGCTGCTCGAGCCAAGCTGCAACGAGAGCCGCCCTTGCCTCGGCGTGCTTCTGAAGTTCCGTCCGCCGACGCTCATCATCGGACGGCCGGAGCTCTGCCGGACAGCAGTCGCAGAGCCAATCCAGGAGCATTAAGCGGCTGTTCGTGGTCAGGTTTAAGGGGTCGACCTGTTGAAACCTCGCTTGCTCTGGGGTGGTGCCGACCCATTCCGAACGGGTGGTGGAGATGACCCGTCTCAAGCAGGGAGGTGACCCCGCCGCGAGCTTCGCAACTCGGTCGAGGATGTCCATGGCGGCGCCTGAGTCGGATATCAGGAGCCTTGCGGAGAGTGCATGATAGCCGCCCGCCTGTTGCTCTTTGTCTTTGCCGTCGAGCCATTCGCGAACCACGCAAAGGCGACACTCAACGTCAAGGTCGCTCCATGCGAGCGCAATAAGTTCTGCTGCCAAGGGGCCGGGGACTTCGTTCATCGCGCCGATGAAGTCTGCAACGTTCCCACGATCGATGCGGGTGAGCTTCAACGCTTGAATGAGCGGGATCTTCTTCTTCTCGCCTTGCCTGACTGCGTCAATGAGTGTCCGTTGCGACGGTTGAGTGGGTGGCGGTGGCTGCATGTTCATCCGAACTCCGTTTCTAGCTAATGGGATGAGGTACACCTGATCGAAGCTCCACGGACAGGAGCTCACGGCCGCGCATCGGTACATCTTCAACGCGTGCTAGGGCGGCGCCCCGGTATTCCTCGCGATGCTCTCCGTTCGGGCCCATTATGATGGACCAACGCCAACCAAGCCAAGCGGAGAGCCAGCACTTCTCCGCAGCACGTGACCAAGCACCGGGATTGCCTTCGATTGCTGACGCGAGCAAACGGTCATCCTCGCGAGGCGACAGTTCAAGCCCTCCGGGTTCGTGGGAAGCATCGTCCGGCCGCTTCAGAGCTAAGAGCGAAGAGACGGCGCGAAGAGTACAAGTTAATCCAGGACAATCGACTGTCGGCGTGAGCGTCGCAACCGACTTCGCGAATTGCGGCACGGCGCCTGCTCGCAGCAATGCCCACGCGGAGAGGCGTTCAGCGATCGCGCTCCAGGGCAGCGTCCCACGAGCAGCAGCCGAGAAATAGGAGTTGGCTTGGATGATTCTCTGATCGCCGTGTTGCAGCCGATGCTCGGCATCGACATAGCACTTCCAGCCGTGAACTAGCCCGTCCGGCACCGAGGGATCGGCTATTCCAGCAAGTAGCCGAGAGAGGGGCCCGGAGATGTCGATCTTCCGGTCGATCTCGGCAATCAGCGAGCGGACGGCCGCCTCCCACCGCACCGGACAGATTGGCAATGGCGCCGCCTTGAGCCAGGCGAGTAACTCCGACTTCCAGGTCGCGGCGCTCAGTCCCGGCGTGTGTGGCTGATTGGACAACAGGTCCCGACATCGGTCGATCCAATCCGCTGCGCTGACGGGAAGCCGGAACGCGCTCGGCGACAGAGGCGACAGTCCGAATGCGCAGTCCGCTGCGGCGATGACTCTCGCGTGACGATAGAGTGACGGCGCTGCGGCCACCACATCGAGGCCTTCTGGAGTGACAAGAGGTTGACGAAGGAGTTGAAGGTAACGGTCGACCGTGGGAGGCCAGGGGCCGGTGTTCAGATCGGTAACCACTGGTTCGACGAACAACGCCCCTGTGGCGACCTCGAAGCCGTCACAATTGACGACGATCTCCAGAATACCAGCTTCGTTGCGAGTGACATCGACCAGCTCTGTACCAGGCAATTCCAGCCGGCCGTTGCTACCCAGCCGAAGGCCTCGTCGCCACACACGGCTGTTACCCTCTCGGTCGCGGGCAATCAGGTCCACCGTGCAGCCGGGTATGGCCGAGACTGTGAATGTTCGGCACGAGGCGCCAAGATCGCACATCTCTCGCAGGAGGGCCCGGTCGAATATTGCCGGTACAACGGGCGAGTCTGAGGTTGAGAACGAACAACGCCGGACAGGGAATCGCAGCGAGAGTGACGCGTCGCCCTTGAGGGCCCGCAGCGAGGCCCAATTCGTGTTGGGCGGCACAAGCACCTTAACTCGTCGTTCATGTGCGTCTAATTGCAGGTCGTCGTTCGCCTCCACGCGCAGACCATCACTGACGCTCATCATCAGACTGGCTTCATCATCCAGTGGCCATAGACCGTCTGCGACATCGATGCGGCCGGGGAAGCGGACCACGCGCATGGTTTGCGTGACTCGCGGACCATGCTGGAACCCGACGGGCACGAGGCTCAGTTCAGCCACGACGCCAACAGACAGCTCTGAGAGCACGATGCTGGTCGTGCCGTCGGAAGATATCGAAGGGTGCAGGTCGCGTTGGTCGACCCCGGACGTCAGCGTTAGCCGGAATCGCCTGCTATTGCGATTCGTCCAGCCCCCAACGTTAACGATGGGTTGCTCGGGGCAGACTCCATCAAGTTCGGTCCAGCGGGTCATGGGGCCCGCATTCACGACCTCCAGCCACGGATGGACAGAAGTGGTCACATGAAGGTTGGGAAGCTTTCCGTCGTCACCTTCGCTGAGTCGGATATGCCAAAGTCTGCACTCGGTGCCGTCTGGAAGGAACCGCTCCCCGTCATCCGCGGCGTCGGGCCAAAGCTCGGTCGGGTTGAGGCTTGGGATCACCGCGAGCAGATAATCTCCGGTCGACACCGCGTCGCCATGTGAATGGGTGGTCACCAGACGCCCATCCGCCCGAAACAGAGCCCAGGCGCCACTATCCGTATAGCGCCAGCCCTTCACCGACCACGAACGCCCGTCTGGAAGACGCCCACTATAGGTCGACGCGGGTTCAATGCCGCCAGGGCCA
Source organism: Tepidisphaeraceae bacterium (assembly GCA_049679725.1). Taxonomy (GTDB): domain Bacteria; phylum Planctomycetota; class Phycisphaerae; order Tepidisphaerales; family Tepidisphaeraceae; genus DASYWJ01. The sequence continues at coordinate 26,936 of JBAUGM010000160.1, read as the reverse complement.
AGGTCGAGTCTGGCGTCGAAGAGGCGCCTCTCCCTTTGGTCGCACTGAATCGGGTCTCGCCGCCGAATGAGGCGTTCGTCGAAAACAAGCTCGATGCGGCCGCTTGAGGGATCAAATATGACGTATGGCAGTTGGAAAGACTGTGGTGCCGGGACCCGCGGTCCCAATTCGAGATGTGCCAGAAGTGCAGGCAATAGACCCGGCCGATACCCCGGCAGGTCGTCGACCGACTGCGGTGAACGGGATCGCAAGAGCATAAGGTCCGCGCAGAGGCTTCGCAGGTATGCGAGTCCAGCCTCACTCGCGAGATGCTCACCGATACAACCCGTGCCAAAGAAGGCACCGACGTATCCCTGAATCTGGGTGTCTCTTGCCGCGGGTACGTTTGGCCAACCGACGTTGCGATCGATATCTTGCAACAATTGCGCGAGTCTTGGGATTTTCGAGTGCGGTACTCCGGCGTGCCGGAGGATGAGGCCGACGTATCGGTATGTGCCAAACCTCGGGGGTTGCTTACTCCAGTCGCAGATTGCTCGCTCAATCGCTGGCCCCCACAATCGATCCCATTCGCGTAGGTCGCTGTAGCCCAAGGAATGGGTCATGAATGAATGGCGGAATCCTTTTGACTCCTCCTCGTCGACGCCACGCCAGTAGGCCCAATTGACGGCTCCAACGGCTAGGGCGAACGACAGTTCCGGTTCATCGACGCGCTTGTGGAAACGTCCGAGGATCTTAAGGAGTTGCTCCAGCTCGGCCTGTGGAAGCGCGATCTCTCCGAGGAAGTCGAGATCCGCAGCCTGACGCCTCCATTCGTTCGCTTGCCGGCACAGATTTCCGAAGTCGACGGTCTCCATTGTCCACCCCCAGTCACGCGAACTGCTGCAGTAACTGGGTTGTCCCGATGATGCTCAGCCGAAGCTTGGCGCGCGTGGCCCCGACGTAAAGGCTTTGCCGGTTGGATGCGATGTCGTCAACCTCGGCCAAGATGACGACACATTTCTCCAAACCCTTGTACCGCCAGACTGACTCGATCTGAATCGTCGTCGGTCCTCCGGCGACTTGGGCGAGGCGGTAGCGCCCCGCGCGGCCGCTCAGGGCTAGGCGAGAACGAGCTAAAGACGTCCCGACGAGCACGACGATGTCCTCTGGTTTCACCCTGCCGCTCTCGATGTAGTGATCGAGTTCCTTGCCGACCGCAGCTTCGAGCTCCTCGGCGGTTTGACAGCGCACCTTTCTAGGTGGCTCACCGTCTGGCCCGGCGCAGGAGAGTGGACCACCGCGACGAAGTGGAGTGGTGGCTGTGAAAATACATCGCGTATTCCGGAGGTTTTCGTCGAGCGGGAACGGACTTAGTTGGTCCGGTAGTCGGTGTAGCCGTCCAGGCGGCAGTTGATCTTCATCAAGGGCGATGAAGTACTCCGGGGGCTCTCCCGCCGCGTCCGGCTCCAAAAGGTGCCCGATGATGTCGTACCAGGTCGGCAGGAAGTCCTGTGCCTCGTCGATGACGACGGTTTGATATCGCTGTGCGGGATCTTCCTCTATGAGCCGCTCGTAGGCCGCGGCGGGGAGTTCTTCGTCAAAGTACCTACGACGTGCCACATCGTCGTCAGGGCCACTTGGCGCGAGACGGAGCCCGCTGATCTGGCGACACAGTGAGTGGAACGTCATCACGTGCGCCCCGGCCTTTGCAGCTTCACTCGTCTTGAGGAACTCGCCAAGCAGTTCGTTGTAGCAGAGAAATAGCGTCGGGCGCCCCTGTGCCGCCGACCGGCGTGCCTTCTCGATCGCGAGGATCGTCTTACCGGTGCCCGCGCCTCCGCGGAGGAGTACCCGTGCGTGCAGCCTCAGTACACCAAGAATGACGAGCTGACTGTTGGTGGCGCGAAGGAGTTGTCGGTCTTCGTCTGCCATTTGTACCGCTAGCGGTCGCCGAAGCGTCCCGTCGTAGGCGAGGACATCGAGCAAGGCGCCCATTGCCTCTTTGGCCAGCGGCAGGCACGGGTTCTTTCCCACAAGCGTCTTGAAGACTTCGTCGAGTCGCTTGTCGAGGCTTTCCAAGTGCGTCGCATCGACGAGATTCTGCGGGGTGATGTCGCCGGCGATTACGTGACCCTCGGCGGTGCAATCAGGAAACACAACGCCGAAGCCCGCTGGAAATGGCGCTCGTGCTCGTTCTCGCTCTCGTTGGCGCCAAGTTCGCCAAGGCTTGGTGGCCTCCACCTTGTTGACGATTGCGCGGCGGCTGTTGGCTGCTTGCCAGCCGGGATCTTTGATCTCGTGTTCTCGAGTTCCGCGCACTTCGCGACTGAAGTACTTACCGGTTGCGGCGTCCCGCCGGATGACCCCGCCCTTCAACTCCAAAACCAGGATGCCTCGACGGGGGTCGATGATGGCGAAATCCGCTTCGCCCTCGATTGCGCGGCCACGGTCGAGTGGGTCTAACCAACGGTAGCCGTAGATCACGACGACCTGAGCAGGGAGCGCATTCCGGCATAGCTCGAAGAAGTCTCGCTCTGCCCTCCGCCGAGGATCGCGTAAGACATCCTCGGGCAGTACCGACGGAAACATTTGCGCCATGCCGATCGCCTCCCCCCGTGCCCTCGCTGGATACTCGCAACCTTGAGAATTTCCTGTTGCGTAACCCGAGTCATTGGGGAACCGAAATGAGCGTGCAAGCTTACCGACTGAAGGCACTTGAATCACGTACCGATGAGGTCGCCACGCCGCCGCCGCGATATTTGGTTAGGGGTCCCGTTCTCCCGAAGGACATCCGCACCGTCCGGCGTTAGCTCGTCGGCACGACCGCCCTCCACAAGGGGCAGATTCTCCACCACCAGGAAAATACTGATCCCGCTGACGCGGACGTGAACGAGCGTCTCGGTCACGCCGTCGAGGCCGCAACAGCGACAAACCTGAAGTTCTTCGCCGTCTACGGGTACGCGACCGAGCTCGCACCAACCGTACGCCGTGGGCGCGGGAAGGTTCGCCTTGATCTCGTGAACGAAGGCGGTAGTGGCGGGGCCTTGCACCGCCCGGGCCTCGGTCTTCTCCTCCTTGGTGAGGTTGGGGCCGACCCGCTCCCACGACTCGATGATCCGCCGGGCGTGGCCGAGCACGTCCTTCAGGGCAAAGTGCTTGTTGGCCGCCTTACCGATGAACCGATCGGGGTGTGCCGGAGGACGTGGGGACGCGACGCCCGCTGACGCCAAGGACAGGGTGCGGCGAAAGGCAACTCAGCGATTCTCAAGGAAGCTCTGTGCGGACGAGTTGTGTTCGGAGCGCGGGAATAATGCTACTTCGGCTTCCGCGGTCGCCCCGGTCGGCGGGGCAGTCTCTGGACGCGCGCAAGCTCCGATTCCTCGATTACCCAACTGCGACCGATTTTCTGGGCCTTGATGATTCCCGAACGAATCATCGTGGCGATGCGCGTCGGCGTGATGCCGAGACGCTTCGCAGCCTCTTGGGTACCGATCACCTTCACGTTGTTGCCATCGGTGATGAGGAACAAATCCCTAAAATATTTCGATTGACAACTATTTCGATGACGATATAGTTTATCCCGTGCGAAGCAGATCGATGGCGAGCGAAGGAGCTGTTGGTGTCGAGATACCTATCCCGTTCCACATCGAGATGCGATGTCGCGGTCGCCAAGAAGATGACCATGTCGAGCATGAACTCAAGTTCGGCGTTGTTGGTGTAGACGAACCCGTCGCGGTCAGCGTCGTGAGCGAGGGGTACCTTCGCCCCGTCATCAGCGCTCGAGGCAGCCGAGGTGGGCTTCGGCTCAACGATGCATTGTTGGACGTGCTGGCACTGAGCTGCTTCACCCTGATGGCAGGCCTGTTGCTCGAGCAGGACGGGAAGAGCGGGTCGTGGACGATCGCAGATGTAACGAAGCTTATCCGCAAGCAATTTCAGGAATCAGAAGCCAGGCGCATTCTGTGTGAGCTATCTCGCCAGGTAAGGGACCGGCAGCACGTGCGGAACGTCTGCCTGGTCTCGGACGACGACAACATCTGACCAGTGGCCCGTCGTTCCTTTGCAAGTTGAGGCGAAAGCGTTCGTCATGAACGAAGCGGATGAGCAGGTTCCAAACGACAAGAAGCCGGGGTCACCGCCCCGCGTTGCGGCGCGCCTCGCCAGCGTTCTCGATTGCGAAATTGCCGACAATCGGGCGCAGACGGGGCAGCGACTCGTCGCGCTAACTTTGGCCGAGCCGGACGGACGTGTAGAGATCGTGTGTTTCACGCTGAATGACGGCAGGCGACTCCGCCGGATGCTCGCGGCGGTCGAACCGCCAGACGAGGCGAGCCCAATGCAATTGCCACCCCCGCAGCCTGAGCCAGTCGTCCCAAGTTCATGGTGGATCATGCGGAGCGAGCAAGCCGTAAAGAACTGTGGTCACCAGGCGTATCTGCAAGGGCTGAAGATGTACGCTCCGGACCTCGCCGCATACATCGACAAGCAGATCAAATCGCTCAAGGAATCCATCCGTCGCCACTGCCCGTCGCGACCGGCAGGGAAATCCATGGAGCGACGGCTCGTATCGGCATTCCTTGTCATTGCGGACGGCGCTCGCAGGCATGGATGAGCCTATCACCGAGAACGCGTTGACGAGATATGGAGGCGTGATGAGCATTGCAGTGGAACCCGAAGTGATCCGTGAAGTCAAGGACCAACTGAAAACCAAGGGCCGGCGCGAAATCCTGGCTCGCCTGCAAATCGTGGAGCCGGCATTGTCTGAGGAGATCTCGAGATCGATTTGCGAACTCTGGGATGCGTTGGAAGCGATTCCGTGCTCGCCGGAGAAGCGGCACGAGATACACGTTCGCTGCGCAAACGCAATCTTGGAGCCGGTCGAGGCGCTCTGGCGGGCCACGCGCAGCGCGCTGGGCGCCTCACGGACCCAGACCAATCTGGCGAAGCTCCAGTGCCTCAATACAGAGACCAAGTTGTCGGAGCTCATAGAGCAATTGGCGCGTCGCGAAGCGTAATAGACTCCTGCGTGGGTACGCAAAATGTCGCTCAGAGATGCGGAATGTCACCCGGCGAACGATGATGCACTGGTCGAGCCGGAATCGCCGCCATCTGGCGTGGATGCGGACGAACTCGAACTCCCGGACCCCGCGAGCCAATTGGGATTCTCGATCAGCAGCGAACGTGACGCCAACTGGCTCGTCAGAGCAGTGACGGAATTACGGGTCTACCGTCGTAGGGTGGAAGCGTGGGCTGCCGGTGAGCTTCGAAAAGCCGAACGCCGTGAGCGGTATTTGACGGAGCGCTATGGTGCACAGCTTCAGCGCTGGCTTGAGCAACGGCTCATGGAAGAAGGCGGTCGGCGCCGTTCAGTTTGCCTTCCTGCTGGCGTTGTTGGCGTCCGGGCGCGCCGTCCCAAGGTCGTGGTCACCGATCCACAGACAGCCCTCGCGTGGGCGAAATCAGAAATGCCCGGGCTTCTTCAGGTCGAGATTTCTGTGAGCGGGAATGAGGCTAAGCGACTCTTGGCTTGGCAGGAAGCTGAGAGGGTCGACGCCCATGTCATGGAGACGATCTCAAAGGCTGGACTGAATTCGTACATTGCCGAGAGCGGCGAGGTTCCTGGTGGTGTGGAGTTGCAGCCGTCCGTCGATGAGTTATTCATCCGGTGATGCATTTAGCGAGCCGTTGCCACTTGGTCCTGACCATTGGCCGGTCTTGTACCCGGGGGGGCGTTCGACATTCGACGGAGCCGCCCCAGCCGCAGCAACTGGTGGGCTACTTCAAACATCCAATGTGGCATAGGCACGCATTGGCGCACGACGGGCTATCCACAGGTCATCCCTGCCCTGCAAGAAAATCTGGCGACTTCCAACAATACTTTCGCTTGTGGAGTTTCTTGAGGATTGACGGTGCTCCGGAGTTCAGCGCGTGCGCTCGACCAGCCTGGCGATCGCCTTGACTGGATCACCGCCACGTGCTCGGCGCTGGGCGATGAACTCGGCTGCGTCCACACGCCGATTCGAGCACTCGCGGGTGTACACGAAAGACTGGAGATCGCCCCGGGGGCCGCCCGCCTTACAAGGCTTCTGACGCCACCTCTAGCAGAGTGTACCTGTGGTCGTTCGAACTAGACACCTCGTAACACCGCAGCAGATCAAAGGGCACGACCCCGTGCAATTCAAAGTTACATTGTTGACACATCGCTTCCGCGACTTCTCGATTCCCGGGGGTGCTCATGAGCGCCTCGATCTTTTGAACCACCTCATTCGCGTTGCCCCCTGATTCGGATCTGAGCATTGCTACAGGCAGATGGGATATGCGGATGACAATCGGCTTGCCGGTTCGCTGAAATCTCTCCTTCAGCGCGGGATTCCCAAGGGTAATTCTTGACGCAGCGCTCGGATCAACGGAAGCCACAAGCTCTTGGAGATGCTTGACGTTGGAAAGCAACTCCGAGCCTTGAGCGTTATTGACGGCGTAGTTAATCGCGGTGCGTTGTGACGGCGTCAGATACGTTTGGCCGTGGCGATAGTTGAAGCCCGAGGCAGCAACGCGCTGCTTCACCATGGGTTCCATCACGACCTTCGCGAGGCACCATTCGGCATGGTCGGCTGGGAGAATGGCTTGGGCGACCGAATAGAGATGCACTAGAAAGGAGATGACATCGAGCTCTGCGATTAGGTTGCAACCACCAAGCCCGTGTTCTCGAATCGAGGGCAAGTTTAATGAGGATGTACCGTGGTAGAGATCTAGGTGCAGGGTTCCGTGTTCGATTAGAGCCATGGGGTTCGGGGCCAGCTGCTGATCTGCTCGCTCGCTGGCACAGACAAGCATCCGGCGCGTTTTCCACAGGTTAGCTCTCCGATCCCCGACCAGGCAACAGCTCTCGGGAGAAGCGGTTCAGCGGTCTTCCGGACCTGCAGCGGCGCTGGATCCACACCTTGTATCGCCACGAGGACAGGTATGCCTCAGGTGGGTCGAAGTCGCGGACGAGTATCGGCAAGTTGGCCGAGGGGCCCGGTGGTTGGATCGATCGACTAGCGCGCAAGGCGGCTGACACGGCGACCGATCAGGATCCCGACCTGTTTTTTTGCCTCCGGAGGCACCATCGAAGGTCCAATAATGGCACCTTCAGATTGATTCGTGCCGGCATCCTCGATTCGACCGAACGAGCCTGTGAAAATCGCCGCCAAGGACGGAGTTGGGTCAATCACCGATCCAAAGGAACCACGGCGAAACAAGAACTTACGGCCATCCATCCTGGCTAACACACGCAACGTACCGCGCGTGCACGATTCTCAATTCCCAGAGGGTCGCCACAACACCGAGGATGGGTCGTGAAGTCCTGATCTTCCATTCGCAATGCGCGTCGGCGCAAGGTCCACGGAGGATCTAGACATGGTCGCTGCACGCACCGGCGTAGCGACTTTTGCGTTAGTCGCGCGGTCGCACGATTCGAGCAGTGACCGCATCGGCACGCCGAGCACGGAGCCATCGATATCGTCGCCAAGTATCGCATCCGAAGTCTTCTTCGTGATCTTCTCCTTTGGTTACGCCGCCTTCTCTCTCGGCTGGATCGCCTTCTGCGTCGGAAGGTTTGACCTGTCGCTCCGGCGGCGAGCCGTCTTTCGGATGAAGTCTGCCGAGTGGATGTAGTGCCGCTCCTCGGAGGGCATCATGCGGCCGTTGACGGTGATCGGGTTGCCGGCCTCGTCGCGCCGGACGCCGACGTCCTCATACCGGCTCTGGCCGAATCTGCAGAACAAGGGGATGCCGCCTCCGAGCGTAGCGCCGGCACGCTGCTTGCCGACGTGAAGCACCTGATTGAACCGAAGCCGGTTACGCGGCTCGTGGTCGGGCTCCGGACGCGGGCTGAACTTCGCCAGGACCTTCTCCTGCTCGTCCGAGCGGAGATTGCGAAGCGCACACGCGAAGTCGGCGTGGTGGGCGATGCGGTCCGAGCCGCCGATCGTCCCCACACTCCTGTCGGCGTAGTCGGCGTGGTCCATCGCGTCAGCCTGCCGGCCCGCCTGCACCCCGGCGATGACCGGAAGCTGCAAGGACGTTGCCATCTGCTTGAGCCTGTCCGCTTGATGGCCCAGCGCCTGCCACTCGCGGTCACCACCCGGAGCGCGGAGGTAGTCGAGGATGATCAGCGCTCGCCCGTCCGCCCGTGTGTCCACGACCGAACGCTTGAAGTGGGAGAACCAGCCCAGCATGTCCTCGAAGGCCATCGGCCCCACTTGGACGTGGTAGAGCGGCGCCGCCTTGATCCGCGCCATCTGCTGCTCGACACGCTCGGCTTCCGCGACGGTGTAGGTCTTGCGGACGATGGCCCGCTCATCGATTTCGGCGAGATTCGACACGGCCCGCAGCAGCACTTCGCGCCGCTGCATCTCAACGTCAAGCACCAGAGTAGGGATCTCCTGTTCGACGGCGGCGTTAACCGCGATGCTGTTCAGGAGCGTGCTCTTGCCGACGCCAGTGCGGGCGCTGACGGCGTAGAACCGGCCGGGCTGGAAGCCGCCGATGAGGTCCGCGAGGGTGGGTAGGTGCGTCGGGACGACTTCCCACGGCGCGCCGAGGTCGTTCAGGTTGCAGGAGCCCACGGCCTGCATGCCGGCGTCCTTCGCGCTATGCCCGTGGTTGATCTGGTGTAGGTCGTTGAGCAGAGCGGTGATCTGGAGTTGGGGGTTGCAGGCCCGCTGCTCGCGGATCAGCTCCGTCAGCGTCGTCAGCGTCCGGTCGAACAACGCCGTGCGGGCGGCGGCGGACTGGAGCCCATCGACCATGCGCTTGGCATCGTCTGCGTTGACGGCGCGGGCGATGACCTCGACGCCTTCGAGGTAGCTGACTAGCTCGCGGTCCTGCCAGAAGCCCGCCTGCTTGCCCTGCGTGATCAGGCACTGGTCGATGGTCGCCCTATCGAGCTTGACGGGCCAGCCGTTTGTCTCGCAGGTCCATGCGACCTCGAGGAAGACGCCGTAGAGCTTCCGCGCCTGCTCGTTGCTGAACCAGACCGGTGACACGACTTGCCGCGCCCGGGTAATGAAGTCTGGCCGGGCGAGCAGCACCGCGACGAACTGCGATTCGCAGGTAACGTCGGTCAGGCAGTAGCGGGCCGCAGTCAGCAGCCCCCGGAACTGTGCTTGGTCGGCGAGAATCATAGGTAGTTCTCCATGGAGGTTTCCTCGCCGTAGAGGTCCACTTCACCCTCAGCCGCAGCGAGTCGATCGGCGTGGGTGATGACGGCTTTGTGCCGGAAGAGCCCGCCGGTCGGAGCGGGCGGGTAGTCCATCTTCCGCGTCCGGCGGATGATCTCTTCAAAGTGGTCGTTCACGGCGTCGATGTGCGCCAGCGCTGCCTCCGGACCGCGAGTCTCGAACAGGTCACCAAGCACATGCTTCTTGGCGGACCGGCTCAGGAGGTCGTCGCGCGTCGGCAGCAGGATGTCTTTTTTTCCAGTGTCGAGCCGGATGCGGTTGAGGGTGTACCACGCGAATCCGGCAAGCTGCTCGCGGGTCGGTTGGTCCGGGAGCTTGTCGAGCGCCTGCGAGTCGTTGGCGAGCACGCCGTCATGGAACCAGCAGAACGGCCCCGGCGCGATCTGGCTCGCCCGCCAGTCCGACGCCGGAGTGCGGACCCCGGCGGGGCCGAAGCCGAGCAGACCGGCGAGCGTGATCAGCGTCTTGTCGTCGTGGACCTTCGCGCGATCGTCCCCGTTAAGGTCCGGCCAGAGCATCGCGGAGTGAGTGGCCCCGCCACGATCCCCCTTCTTGGGCTTCGCCCGCTTCGCCTTCGTCGCGGAGGGAGTGGGGGCTTGCCCCGATCCTGGCTCATCGGCCTCACGGCCCAGACCGACCGCGTCAGCGGGAGCGGCGATGCCGCCGGGGGCGCTAGCCCCGTCTTCTCTGGTTTCTTCTTCTTTGGTTTCTTCTTCGTTACCCGTTCTACGGGTAGGGTGTCTACCCGTTTCGCGGGTTGGGTGTCTACCCGTTTTACGGGTGGACCCGTTTCGCGGGTAGGCCCGTTTCGCGGATAGGGTTTGCTCTCGCTCAGCTTCAATGTCCAGCGTGGCGAACACCCAGTTATCACTAGTCCCCGGTCGATCCTCACGGCGTGCCACCCCCGACTCTTCGATGAGGTCAAATGCGCGGTAGACCGTCTTGACGTCTAGTCCGAGGTCTGCCGCGACATTCGGCGCGGCGGCGTCACACTGGCCCGTCTCATCATTGAGTCGAGTCAGCAGGTACATGTAGACCGCTCCCGCGCTCGCCTTGGTGAGCAGGTGAAGCCGGGGCCGGATACCGACCCAGAGCTTGCGGTAGATGGGCTGGTCGCTCATCGCCCACCTCCGCGCTTCAATTTCTCCCAGTCGGTTTCAACGCCCGCGAGGTGGTTGCCCAGCCACGCGGCGGCATCGTCCGTCATGAGGTCCGCCATCTGCTCCGGCGGCGGCGCGGGGCTGGGCGGCTTCCGCCGCTTGAAGAATGTGCCGGCCTCGATCTGGTCCTCAATCTCCTGCTCGCGGTCGGCATCGTCGTCTCGGTGTCGCATGATCTCTCCTCATCTCCCGGCGAAGAACGAAAGCGGCCCGACGCCGTTTCCGGCGCCGGGCCGTGCGATCACAGCTTGATACGAAGGATCTCACGAGACGATCCACATAGCGTGACTTCGATCAGTACGGCCTGCTCCGGCTCGCTGAAGTCCCCACCGCTCGTGTGGCCCGTATACCAAAATCCCAAGGACTCGTAGCCCTGCGCGGGAACCTGAACGATTAGGTTGCCGGACGTAACATCCCACCTTGTGATGGCCGTCTGTCCGCTTGCGATGAGTTTGAGGATGGCTTCGAGCGGAACCAGCGTATCCGTCACGACGACGATCCGTTGTTTCTCGATGCCGCCGGTGAACATCACCCACAGCGAGAGCATGCGAGCCGGCCTTGCAAGCTCCAGTCCGCGCAGGTCGCGCAGAGTGGTTGCGGTTTCAGCCGGCGTGAGATGTCGCTTGATTAGCTCCATGCGCAGGTCAGGTGCCGCTTGCGGCTCGGCTTGTTCAATTGTGTCCTTCACGATGATCTCCATGGTGTAGAAGAAAGGCCCCGGTCGTTTCCGACCGGGGCCGTGGTACTCAGTCGAGGTCCTGGCCGTCTTCGTTATCCTCGTCGCCGTACTCGACGTGAACGATCGCGTTCTCGAGGTCGGCTCTCGTCACGCTCTCAGATCCGAGCACCGCAAAGATGACGTCTGGCAGGTCGCCAAGCCACTCAGACTCCGTCGTCTCCCAACGAGCCACGACGTTGTGCCGTCCTCGCTCGTTGTAGATGATCTGGCCTTCGGGCCTATCGACCTCCGTCAGCAGCGTGTCTCCGTCCGCGATCCGCCTCATCAACTCCGGGATGCTGATGTGCGGATCGATGACGGTCACTTCGCGTTCGCACCAGCCGCAATCCAGTTCGAGCCGCACGGTGAATGTGGGCTCCTGCATGCGGTTGGTACCCACTCGCAGAGCGGTCGCCGTCTGCGTCTCGGCTTTGGTCAAAGATTCGCGCATGGCGAACCTCCATGGTGGACCCCGAAATAGAAAACCCCGACGTGACAGCGTCGGGGTTTCGTGAACGAGCCCAGCACGGGCGCGAGTAGAATTGTGGTCATCGATCGTGCTGGGCCCTCACCGGCTGTCACGGTGCCGTCCTACATAGGACGAGCGGGTGTACCGGCAAATGCCGGTTCGATCTCTCTGTTTGGTGTGCACATGCTGCGGTCGTGGCGTTGACCGCACTACAGCCCTCAGAGCGAGGACCGTGTTCACGTGTCAGCCCATCGCGGGTGACGTTGAACGTATCGGTACCAAGACGGGCGAGGATTTAGTGAAATGTCAGCGGCGAGAATATACCTACGTTGTCGGCGCGACTCCGCAAAGTTGGTCGGATACGAGCTACCCGACCTAGGAAAACATCGTAGTCGCTCGGCCTCGATGCCCGCGAAGCTGCGGCCATTCCGATGCTCTCCCCGGGGCGTGTGGTTCTGTCTCCAGACTCCGGCTGGCGTTCGTAGGGCGCGATCTGATGAGGTAATCGGCGCGTTCACTTTTCGAGAGGTGTGTGCCACCGCGCAGGTTCACCACGACTCAGGAGCCAAGTGCGAGTGCCAAGCGCCCGCGTATTCCTTCCTGATTCGGGCCACCTGCTCGTCGGTGATCCCAGGAAGCTGTGAGGGAATGTCCACTACACCCGTCGACGCCATCATCACTGCAAGGCACAAACCATTGCGGGTCAGGCGACCGCAGAACTTCTGATCGAGCCAGAGACGATCAGAGACGGCGGCGATCTTCTCCCAGATCGTCAATCCTTGGGTGCATGTCGCGGCGAAAGCCCTCGAGCCACGTCGCCAGATTGGAGTTCGGCCTGCAGTGCCCGCCAATTCGGCTCCAAAGTTCTGTCGCGCGTGCGACCTGGTCGTCAGTGAGCTTCTCGTGTCTGATCTCGCCAGGCTTGACGTCGGCGATGTTGAAGGTCTTAGCGGTGGTAGAGCCGTCGTCATTGACTTGGACGCCCTTGATCAGCAGTGGCTTCTTCCGCTCCATTTCATCTCCCATGGACTTCAAATCGTCCTCGGGACCCGAGTATAGCTCACACGATATTCGAGTTGAATGGCCTGGCGAGCCGACCACGCCACTTGCGAAGCGCCTTGCAATCGTCGCGGACCCCAGCACGTTGAATTCATGCGGCTTGCGCAGAAGCCTTCACCACGTCGGCGCTCTTTGACTCGTCCTTCTCGAACATCCCGGCGGCAATGAACTCTGCGTGCATCCGGCGCTGTAACGCGTTGAATGCGTCGAAGTCACGGGCTGTTGTGTAATTCTTCGCCAACATCGTGGTCGGCGCATGGCTCAGGGCGATCTGCCCCATCGCTTCTCCCCCATGACGGACCATGAAGTCAGCGACGAACTTCCGAAGGTACTTGAAACTCAGAGCATCGGGGACCTCCGCTTTCACACGGAGATCCAGCCACATTTGCCGCACCGCGTCACTCACGAGCTTGCCGCTCGCATACGTGACAAGGGGTGATCCTTGGGCGGTGTAAAAGGCGAGCGGATGCTTGCGGTGTTTCTTGAACTCTGCCTTGAGCAAGGTGATCAACTCAGGCGGGAGCCAGAACCGACCCTCGACTTTCGTCTTATTCCTCCAGTGGCGCAGGGCTCCCGCCTTCAGATCGAACTCGGACTTCTCGAGGAGGGCCAGTTCCCTCTGAGTACCGGCCGTGAAGAGGGCGGCCAGCATGATCGTCTTCTGGTGATCGTTCGCTGCCTTGTAGATTTGCACAAGGGTTGGAACGTCAAACTGATCGATGGTGTTGGCTCGCCGAAGTTCGGAGGGTGTGCGCAGGTCGTCAAGCCGAACTCTGAACGGCTTGGTCAGCTTCCGGGGACCTTCCCACCCGCCGAAACTCACGTCGTCACACCAGACAAAGAACTGACGAAAATAGGCGAGGGTCGTCTTAACCGTCTGCGGACTAATCGGCTTGCGGTTCTTCCGCTTGCCCTTCCTCGATTTTGGTCGTGACTTGAAATGATCGGCCAGCGTATCGAGCCAAGCGAAATCGATCTGCTCGATCGGACAGTCGGCCACCACTCGCTTGAGCGTCACGTTGAGCACTTGCTCAGCCCTCCATTTGTGTGCCTCCGAGACCCGCTTGCCCTTGAGTGCCGCGAGATAGGCTTCGATCGCCTGGTACAGGGTCTTGCCCTTCTGCTGCACGGTCGGCGTGTCGTTGGGCACCATGAGAAGCTGCATGGGCACTGGCATCCACGCTGCCGTGGCGTTCGGGAACACGACTCCGCGCATCGGCCCGATCATTGCTGCCCGGTGTTCGTGGTCCTGAAATCTCTCACGAAGTTTCCGATGGCTGAAGGCGATCGTGTCCTTCACTCGCTGTTCCGTATCTGGCGTCCAGTGAGTGATCCCAACAGCGTTCATCTCCCGCCATCCCGAGCGGTAGCACGCGGCGGCGAACCGCGCCTGCTCCTCGTGTTTGCCCAGCCAAAACAGCCTCGGCTTGCCGTCTGCCTTGCGGCCGACCGTTATCCGGAAGCCGTGAACTGGATGCCGTGAAATCTTGCCCTCGCGCAGTCTCGCCATGCGTACTCCTTGCTGATGACGCCGACGATGTTATCGGCACTTTCGGAAACGCATGTGATATTTCATGTGATAAGGGCCCCAAAAGGGCCTCCGTAACGGAGGCCCTGATTGCGTCGTAACTCCTTGTCGCAGAAGGAAAACGCACTCGGCAGGACTCGAACCTGCAACCCTCGGTTCCGAAGACCGATGCTCTATCCAATTGAGCTACGAGTGCGGGCGGGGTCGCTTCACTCACCACGTTACGCGCGGGGCGGGGAAAAAGCCATTTGAGTCGCCGGTGCCGCCGAAGAGACGGTCGTCGCCGGTGCCGCCGGCCGGCCTGCCACCGCGCCGATCTTCCGTCCGCGTCGCGTTGCGGCTAACTTTCCCGATGCCATGACCCCCTTTCGCGACATCCTGCTCAAGCTCTGCCGCCGCGAGGACCTCACGCGCGACGAGGCGCGCGAGGCGTTCGGGCACGTGATGTCAGGCGAGGCCAGCGAGGCGCAGATCGCGGGGCTGCTCGTGGGCCTCGCGGCCAAGGGCACGACGACGGACGAATTGATCGGCGCGGCGGGCGTGATGCGCGAGAAGGCAGTGCCCATCGGCTGCGACGCGTCGGCGGAAGTGATCCTCGACACCTGCGGCACGGGCGGCGACGTGCGCGGGACGTTCAACATCTCCACCGCGGCGGCGATCATCGCAGCGGCGTGCGGCGTGAAGGTCGTGAAGCACGGCAACCGCAGCGCGTCGAGCAAGTCCGGGTCGGCGGACGTGCTGGAGAAGCTCGGCCTGCGCCTCGACCTGCAACCGGAACAGTTGAAAGGCTGCATCCATGCCGCCGGGATCTGCTTCGCCTTCGCGCGGAGCCATCACCCGGCGATGAAGTACGTCGCGCCCGTCCGCACGGCGCTGGGCATCCCCACCGTCTTCAACCTCCTCGGCCCGCTCACCAACCCCGCACGGGCGCGGCACCAGTTGCTCGGCGTCTTCGCGCCGGAACTGACCGACAGGCTCGCCACCGTCCTCCGCGGCCTGGGCAGCGCGCGGGCGTGGGTCGTCCACGCGATCGACGGCCTCGACGAACTCTCCACGCTCGGCCCCACGCGCGTCACCGAGTTGCGCGACGGCGAGATCCACACGTGGACGTTCGACCCGAAATCGCTCGGCATCCCCTACGCGCGGCTGTCCGACCTCCAGGTCGATTCGGTCGACCAGGCCGCCGACGCGATGCGCCGCGTGCTCGCCGCCGAGCGCGGCTCGCTCTACGACATCGCCGCCCTCAACGCCGCCGCGGCGCTGGTGGTCGCCGGTCGCGCGGCGACGCTCGACGAAGGATTGACGCTCGCGCGCGAGGCGATCGATTCGGGCCGCGCCCGCGACACGCTCGACAAGCTGATCGCGTGTTCGCAGGGTACGAACGAGCAATGACGCCGCCTTCTCTTGTCCCCTCTCCCGGCACCCAGCCGGCGTACCGGGGAGAGGGAGTCAGAGGCGTCTATCGCCCCACGGGCTGCCAGGCGCGTTTACGACTTCACCGCCTCATACGCGATGATAATTTGCACGTCGTCGCCGACCGGGCCGATCATCTGCGTCATGCCGTAGTCGCTTCGCTTCAGGTTGACGTCCGTCGTCCAGCCGGTGCGGAAGCCCATCTTGCCGGTGTCCTTCTCAGCCGTCTTGTTCAGGATCAGCTTGATCTCCTTGGTCACGCCGTGCAGCGTAAGGTCGCCGGTGACCTCGAACTTGTCGTCGGCCAGACCCTTCACGCTCTTGCTCTTGAACGTGATGGTGGGGAACTGCTTGGCGTCGAAGAAGTCGGGGGTCTTGAGGTGCGCATCGCGCTTCTCGTTGCCGGTGTCGACGTTCTCCGTCTTCAGTTCGAAGGTGAACGATGACTTCGTGGGGTCTTCCTTGTCCAACGTGACGGTGCCGGTCGGCGCGTTGAAGCGGCCGTAGAACGGCGCGACGCCGAAGTGGTCGACCTTGAAGAGGACGGACGAGTGGGCCGAGTCGACCTTGTAGTTGTCGGCCGCGCGAACCGAGCCGGCCTGCATCGCGAGCGCGAACACGGCCACGAGAGCGGTGAGGGTGAGACGGGTCTTCATAACGGTTCTCCTTCTGTGCGCGCCGCGGCGCGCTGGGTTAGGTGGTGCACGAGAGACTTCTCGAAGATTCAGACATCACGCCGGCAGCGCCGGATAGTCGCGACTGTCGAGGATTACAGGATCGATCTCACCACGCCGCCATCCACGCGGAGGGCGGCGCCGTTGGTGGCCGATGATTTGGGGCTGGCGACGAAGGCGACGAGGTTCGCGACCTCCTCGGGCGTCGCGAAACGCTGGATGAGCGACGATGGGCGCGCGGTCTTGAAGAATCCTGTCTCCACGGCCGACTCGCTGACGCCCTCCTTCTTCGCCATGTCCTTCACGAAGCCTCCGACGCCTTCGGATTTCGTCGGGCCCGGGAGGACGGAGTTGACGGTGACGCCCGTGCCCACCGTCGTCTCCGCCAGGCCGCGGGCGACGGCGAGCTGCGCGGTCTTGGTCATGCCGTAGTGGATCATCTCCACCGGGATCTGCTGGGCCGACTCGCTCGAAATGAAGATGATCCGGCCCCAGTTCTTCTTCAGCATCGCGGGCAGGTAGTGCCGGCTGGCGCGAACGCCGGAGAGGACGTTGGTTTCGAAGATCGAGAGCCAGTCCTGGTCTGTGATCTCTGCAAACTGTTTGAGTTGATACGTCCCCATGTTGTTGACGAGCACGTCGACGGCAGGCAGCTCGCGGAAGAGCTTCTCCGCGCCCTGCCCGTTCGACAGGTCGGCGGCGATGCCTTTCACGTTCGCGTTCGGAACGTTCTTCGCGATCTGCTTGATCGCATCATCCACGCGCTGCTTCGTGCGGCCATTGACGTAGACGGTCGCGCCTTCCCGTGCCAATCCCTCGGCAATCGCCAACCCGATGCCGGCGGTGCTGCCGGTGACGAGGGCGGTTTTGTCGTTCAGTTGCAGGTCCATTGAAACTCCTTCTCATGCTCCAGCGCACGTCATCCTGAGGTACTCCGAAGGATCTCGGGCTCGGCGAACCGCGCAGGACTGGAACCCGAGATCCTTCGGAGTACCTCAGGATGACGTGCGGCGCGTGCGGCACGTTCGCGTCGGGTTGCGGGCGTGCTTGCAGCGCGCCAGTCAGCCGAGATGCCCTACCACGGATGCCTTTCGCCGCGGTTGAAGAAGCCGCCGGTGGGGCCGTCGGCGGGGAGCGTGGCGAGCGCGACCGGCGTCTCGGCGCCTTGGGTAACGTTCAGCGGCGCGGCGTCCGTGCCCATGTCCGTCTTCACCCAACCCGGGTCGGCGGCGTTGACCTTGATCGGCGTGTCCTTCAGCTCGTGCGCGAGGTGGACGGTGAACGCGTTGATCGCCGTCTTCGAGGCATCGTACGCGAGCCAGTTCGTTCCGTAGAACGGCCACTTCGGGTCGCTGTGCAGGCCAAGCGAGCCCAGGGCGCTCGACATGTTCACGATCCGCCCCGCCTCGCTCTTGCGGATGCTGGGGAGCAGCGCCTGCGTGAGCGCGACGACGGAGAAGAAGTTCGCGTCGAACGTCTGCCGCAGGATGTCATCGGGCACGCCGCTGGTCTTGTTCTCGCCGTCGACGGCGATGGCGGCGTTGTTGACGAGGACGTCGAGCTTGCCGTGTTTCTCCGCGATGTGCTTCGCGACCGCCTTGCGGTCGACGTCGCTGGTGACTTCGAGCTTGACGAACTCGGCGGATGCGCCTTCGGCCTTCAGCTTGTCCACCGCCGCCTGCCCGCGACCGGCGTCGCGGGCGCCGATGAGCACGTGGTAGCCGCGCTGGCCGAGCTGGCGGGCGGTCTCGAGGCCGATGCCTTTGTTCGCGCCCGTCACCAATGCGACCTTCTTGTCCTGATTCGTAGCCATTTGTCGTTCCTTCCTGAAACTTGTCATCCTGAGGTACTCCGAAGGATCTCGGGCGCTCGGACACACGAGATCCTTCGGAGTACCTCAGGATGACGACTTCTAAAGCGTCATCCCCCAATTGCCGTTACGGCAGATCCAGCAGGATCAACTCCGCGTCGCCCTGCGCGTCGATCTTCAACTCCGTTTCATTCTTCGCGCGGAGCTGATCGCCCACGTTCACGCCTTGTCCGTTCACCACGACCTGGCCCTTGGTCACGAACAGGTACGCGTGACGGTTCGGCTTGGCCGAGTGCGTGAGGCGCTGGCCGGGCTGGAGGGACGAGACGTAGACGGTCGCGTCCTGGTCGATGGCGATCGTGTTTGCGACGTCGCCGCTCGACACGACCGGCAGTAGCGTGTTCACCCGCGCTTCGGGCGCAAACGGCCGCTGTTCGTAGCGCGGCTCGCCGCCGCGCTTGCGGGGCATGATCCACAGCTGGAGCAGGTGAACCGGGCTCGTCTTCGACGGATTCGCTTCCGCGTGGACGATCCCCTTGCCCGCGCTCATCACCTGCACCTCGCCCGGGCGAAGGACTTCGCGGTGGCCGAGGTGGTCGCTGTGCTCGAGTTCGCCCTCGAGGACGTAGGTGATGATCTCCATGTCTCGATGCGGGTGCATGCCGAACCCGCCGCCCGCCTGGATCACGTCGTCGTTGAAGACGCGCAGCGGGCCCCAGTTCATGTTGGTCTCGTCGTGGTAATCGCTGAACGAGAAGTGCCAGCGCGCGTCGAGCCAGCCGGCGTCAACGTGATGACGATCCGCAGACGGAATAACCTTGATCATGACTTGCTCCTGTTCCTTCAACTGTTAGTCGTTGCAACAGATATCTACACAAATGAAAACGATCGCTACGTCGATCCAACCTTCTCCCGCGCGACCTCCAGCAGTTCGATGAGCTGCCGAAGCTGCACCCGGCTCATATGGCCGAGGTGCTTGCGATGGCACTCGCTCACGAGCGGGTCCAGTTCCGTGAGCACCTTCATTCCCTTGTCGGTGATGCAAGTCCGCACGATGCGCCGATCCTCCTCTTCCCGCGCCCGGCTCACCAGGCCGCGCTTCTCGAGGCGATCCAGCAACCGCGTCATGTCCGGATCGCGCGTCAGCATCTGACCGGAGATCGCGCTGCACGGCAGTCCGTGCGTCCCCGACGGGCACGTGCCGCGCAAGATGCGCAGCACGTTGTACTGCGTGGACGAGAGCGCGAACGGCTTGAACATCTCGGCGACGTCGCGCGAGAGCACGTCGGCAGTCCGGATGATGCTGAGGAACGCTTCCTCGTGCGGACTGTCGAACGGCCTTCGCTTGCCGATCTCGTGTTGGAGCTTGCCAGCCATCACGGGTAAATATATTTGTTTAAACGACTATTGTCAAGACGATTATTTAATATTTTCTTTAAATCCCTTCTGTGTAAGCATTTGAGGCGGGATGGAGAAGGCTGAGCGATTTGAGTCGGCGGGCGGTTAACGCGATCGAGATGGGCCGCTACGACCCGAGCCTACCGCGCTGGCGTTCCAGATCGCGGGGGTGTTCGGGCAGACGATGGAACAGATCTTCTCGCCGAACGGGACCGCCCCCGGATCGAAGCCGGAGTGATGCTCTGATGCGCTCGCCTACGGCAATGCTGGCGCGGTCGCGCCTGGCGCCATCGAGGGGTCCGTCGAATACCCGCCGATGCCGTCGTCCAGTGGCTCCGGAGGCTCGGGCCGCGGCTGGCGGCGCAGGTGGACGACGCGGTCGGTGTTCTCCTTGTTCCAGCGGGCGCTCTCCGTCGGCACGATGTCCCGCCCGCCGTCGTCGCGACCGTTTTCGCCGAGCGTCCAGATGCGCGGATCGGGATCGTCCGAGGTGTAGTGAAGCGGTTGGCCGGCGCTGGTCGGGTCGCGTGGGACTTCGGGCAGGTAGCCGGGAACGAGCGCGTCCAAGGATGGTGGCAATTTGCCCCCATGATCGACGGCATACATGCGCGCGGCCAGCGCCGTGGCGGCGAGCCGTCGGTCCGCAACCGCTCGGTAGTTCGTTTCGACTGCACGATCCACACCCCAGATGAGCAGGTTGGCCGCGAGGTGTCGCCACCGCTGCGACTGCACCGACGATGGGACCTTCGGCGCCTGCTGCCGAAACGTCGGCAGATCCGGCGACGCAGCGGCGGCTTGCCGCAATGCCGTGATGTGCACGACCAGCAACCGCGCGTCGTCGAGAAACGTGGGCGTCAGGACATAGCCCTTAAGTGACCGCCCGGCGGCCCGCTGTCCGTTCATGGCGGAAATCGTTCCATCCGCCATGGAGCGGACCATGGTGAGCTGAAGCATCCGCTCGCCCAGCAGCCCGTCCTGCTGGGACTGGGCGGTGTGCGTCTCATCGAGGAGTTGTGCAATGAGATCCCGAACCTGCTGCGGCGGCGCTTCACCGGCCGAGGTCCCGATGCGCAGCTCCGGTCCCACCTCCCCACTCACCTGTGACGCGATCGCGGCGATGGCAATGGAAACGAGGTTCGACATGAACGTCGGTTGCTTGCCCATCACGCGAGAGAGGAAGAGCAACTCGCTCGCGCGCTTGATGGCGCGGGTGTCATCGCCTTCCGCGTGCGCCAGGAGCGCGTCACAATGGAGCACGCTCGTCACATCGCGGTAGCCGTTGAAGTCCTGAAATACGATCTGCGTGACCGGCCCCTGAAATGAAAGCTTCCAGTCCACTCCGGCCAATTTCGACGCCGATTTCACCAGCGGAAACGTGCGATTTGATTCGCCCACCAGGGCACGCAGCATCTGGATCTCGTCCGGCCGCAGCGGAAATGGCGGCGAGAGTTGGGCGTCCTTGAACGCGTCCCAGGCGGGGGTCGTCCGATCGATCAATCGAGCGGCCGCTTGAAGGTCGGGAACGGCGTTCTCGCCGGGAACGACCCCGTAGCCGGCGAAGTCGTTGGGCTCGATCGGCTCCCCCAAGGATTTGTACTCGGCGATCTGAGCGTCAAGCTTCCGCCGCGCGCTTGCTGTCCAGATCAAATGCGCGCCCATCGCGGCGAACGCCAAAACTACCACGACGATGAGGAGAATCCATCGTTTCTTGATACGGCGTCGCTTGGGTTGTTCAGTCATGAAGTCCCCTGCCCTGCCGTGCAAATTGCAATTGCCCGGCCGCCCTTATACGCTCCGCCCCCGCGCATTTACGAATAACAGGACGATTCCCCATGAGCATTCTCGTCAACAAAGACACCCGCGTCATCACCCAAGGCATCACCGGTTCGGCCGGCGCATTTCACACCAAGGGCTGCCTCGACTACGGCACGAAAATGGTCGGCGGCACGACGCCCGGCAAGGGCGGGCAGAAGGACGCCAACGGGTTGCCGATCTTCGACACCGTCGAGGACGCGGTGAAGCAAACGCGCGCCGACGCGAGCATGATCTTCGTCCCCCCGCCCTTCGCCGCCGACGCGATCATGGAGGCGGCCGACGCGGGGATCAAAACGATCGTCGCCATCACCGAGGGCATCCCCGTGCTCGACATGGTGAAGGTGAAGGCGTTCCTGAAGGGCTACCCGCAGACGGTTTTGGTCGGCCCGAACTGCCCCGGCGTCATCACGCCTGGGGAGTGCAAGATCGGCATCATGCCCGGCTACATCCACCTGCCGGCGAAAGACCCGAAGTCGAAGAAGACGGTGGGCATCATCTCGCGCTCGGGCACGCTGACCTACGAAGCGGTGTGGCAGTGCGCCTCGCGCGGCATCGGGCAGACGACGGCCGTGGGCATCGGCGGGGATCCGGTGAAGGGGCTGAACTTCATCGAGCTGCTCGAGATGTTCAACCAGGACGCGGCCACCGACAGCATCATCATGATCGGCGAGATCGGCGGCACCGACGAATCCGACGCCGCCGCGTGGGCGAAGCGGAACGTGAAGAAGCCGATGACCGCCTTCATCGCCGGCCGAACCGCGCCCGCGGGCAAGCGCATGGGCCACGCCGGCGCCATCATCTCCGGCGGCGACGACACCGCCGACGCGAAGATCGCCGCGTTAAAAGCCGCGGGGATCGCGGTGGCGGAAAGCCCGGCGACGATCGGGGAGACGCTGGCGAAGACGCTGGGAATCGCGGCGTGAAGTCACAGATTGTGACCTCAAGTTGAACATCACTTGAAGTGCCAGATTGGCACCTCAAGGGTGAATGCGGCCCAGAAGCATGCAGCGACATGACCTTGAGTACGCTCGGCCACAGACAGACCAAGGGGCTCCCTCGACGAGCCGACTAGCAATCGCGTCTCTTTGCCTCGGAATCGTTGGCTGTCCATGCATCATCGGCGCCGTTGATTGGCACGACCTGCTCGTCGACCTCTTTGCGCTTTACGGACCGAGGCGCTACCTCGTTGTCACTTGGATCGTGCGTCTTCCGTCCGTCCTCTCGATGGTGCTCGGCACATTGGCGCTTGCTAGGGCTTCTCGACAACGTCGAACGCCACGCACGCGCTCGATGGCCATCGGCGGGATTGTCTTGGGGTGTCTTTGGCTTCTGCTCATGTTCGCCGGCGAGCTGATGTTTCGGAGCTTCACTCCCGGTTGACTCATCGCGGCCGCACCACGATCTCCTCCACCACCACGCGATCCGGCAGGTTCACCGCCAGCATCACGCAGTCCCCGGATCGTCCTTGGTTCCCTTTGCCAGCAGAATTGCCCACCTGATCATCCGAACTCCTCGTCAGGCCTCGGGCTCAGGAACAGGCCTGGTTCGACTGCGAACCGCTTGGCCAACCGGGCGATCACCGCCTTGCTCATGCCACGCTTGCCGTTGAGGATCTCCGAAGCCAGCCCCCTGCTGCCGACCACGGAACCCAGATCGGTCGTCGACATCTCGTTCTCTTCCATAAGGAACTTGAGCGCTTCCAAGGGCGACATCCGCACAAACAGCCGTGGAAACTTGAGCCGCTCGTAGTCGCCCATGAACCGCGCAAGCGCTGCGATGTAATCCTGCTGGCCGGCTGTCAGGTCCGGCCGCCCGACCAAACGGTCCATGATCGACTGTGCGGCGGCGTATTCCGCCGGCGTTTCGATCGGGCGGATCGGCAGCTCTGCAACGAGCGCGAGGTAATCATCGCTCGCTGGCCGGACCTTTCGAGCAGCAGTAGCAACCCTGGTCATAGCGTCTCTTTCCACTTCTCTTTGTCGTACTCGGCATGCGTCAACACGGTGAGGACGTTGACGACACCGGTGGGGTAATCGATCGTCACGATCAGGCGATGCTTGTTTCCGCGGACGTTGAAGACCGTCACCGTCCGTCCGCTCTTGACCTTCACGCCATCGGCATGAGGGAAGGTCTTGCGAACGTCCTGCAGATTCAGCCACTCCGCCTTGAGAGACGCGGCGAGCCAACTTCGCAGCCAGCTCGCGGCATCGCCGTGCTTCCGGACGAACTCGTCAAGGCGACCGACGGACCTTACCTGCATGGACTCCGACCCTGTTCACATTTTGTGATCATCGGCCTTCCCTGTCAACTGGATTATCACATTTTGTGAGCACGCTTCACCCCCGCGGGCGCACGACGATTTCCTCCACCACCACGCGCTCCGGCAGGTTCACCGCCAACATCACGCAGTCGGTCACGTCGTCCGGCTGGAGCATGGCGGCGCGCAGCTCCTTCGCCGGCGGGGTGGGGCGCTTGTCGAGCAGCGGCGTGTTGATGTCGCCGGGGAAGACGCTGGTGGCGCGAACGCCGTGCTTGTTCTCTTCGGCGTTGATCGATTGGACCAAGCCGGCGGCGCCGAACTTCGACATGACGTAGGAGACGCCCGACAGGCCGCTGGCCCGCAGCCCGGCGAGCGAGTTGACGACGACGATCGTGCCGCGCTTGTTCTTCCGCATGTCGGGGAGGAACGCCGCCACGCAGAAGTACGCGCCATTGAGGTTCGCATCGACTACCTTGCGGTAATCGTCGCGCGAGAGCTTTTCCAGACTACGGTTTGGAACGTTCGTCCCCGCCGCGGCGACGAGGAGTTCGACTTCTCCCCACTTCTCCGTCACGCGATTTGCCATCGCCGCCACCGCATCGGCGTCGCCAATGTCGCACGGGCAGGCGAGCATCTGATCGGGCTTTCCGGATAGCCTGATCGTCTCCGCCAGCGCGTCCGCGCGCGTGCCGACGATGGCGATGCGCCAGCCCTCTTTGACGAGGCGCAACGCCGTCGCCCTGCCCACGCCGCTGCTGCCGCCGGTCACCACTGCCGTGCGATCCATGTTTCACCTTCTGAGAAATATGGGAGCCACAGAGCACACGGAGAACACAGAGGAAATCATCCAATTGCGCCTCTCTCCGTGTCCTCTGTGTTCTCTGTGGCTCCTTCTTTCTCTAAATCCGTGAGACGTCAACCCAACACCGCTCCCGCGCCGAGTGGATCGCCGCCTCCATCACCGCCTGCGCACGGGCGCCGGCGACGAACGACGGACTGCACGGCCTCTCGTTGACGATCGCGTCGATGAACTCCGCCGTCTGGTCGTAGCGGAACGTGACGAGCGGATCGCCTTCGCCCGGCTTGCGCGGGGACTTCGGATAGACCAGAAAATCTCGCGGCACGTCGATGCGGCGCAGGTCGGCGTCGCCCTTCTTGCCGATCTGAAGCTCAATTGGCTTCTGCGTCGAGTAAACGATCGACCCTTCGCTGCCGTTCACCTCGACGACATCCTGGCCGCGGTGACCTTCGCCTCGGCCGGTGGCGAGCTTGGTGCTTTCGAGGACGCCGGTGACGTCGCTGCGATCGAAGTCGGTGAGCATGGCGACCCAGTCGTCAACGTCGGATTCCTTGCCGCCGCGCGTGGGGATGAAGGTCTTCAGGTCGGCGACGAGGCGCTTGATCGGGCCGAGCAGCAGATGGGCGTAGTCGATGCGGTGGGAGAGCATGTCGCCCATCTCGCCGCTGCCCGCGAGCTTTTTGACCTGCCGCCAGCCGAGGTTCCGCTCGCCCCAGTCCTGGAAGCGCTGGGCGCGGAAGTGGAACGGCGTGCCGATTGCGCCGGTATCGATCAGGTGTTTCATGTACCGCATGGCGGGGACGAAGCGGTACGTGAACGCGGTCATGTGACGAACGTTCGCCTCCTCCGCCGCGCGAACCATCGCGATCGCATCGGCGAAGTTCAGCGCCAACGGCTTCTCGCACATCACGTGCTTGCCGGCCTTGGCGGCGGCGATGGCGATGGGCGGGTGGTTGATGTTGGGCGTGGCGATGACGACGGCATCGACGCCGTCGTGCCGCAGCAGTTCGTTGTAGTCGGCAAACGTCGCGCGCACGCCCGTCTGCTCGGACGCGCGGCGCAACGTCTTCTCGTCGCTGTCGCATAACGCAACCAGCTTCGCGTTCGGCAGCAGTTTCAGTCCCGGCAGGTGGTTCGCCAGCGCGATCTGGCCCGCCCCGATGATGGCTACGCCTACAGTCGTCATGGTCGCCCCACACTGTACTGCGGACGTGCCGCGGGAAAACATTCCGCCGGGCGATCTTCTGTACATCCGCCGGCGTACCGATATAGTAATTGAAGACAACTGCCCGCTGCCGACATCGGCCTTCACGCGGTTCTGCCTGATTTTCCCGGCATTTCCTCCTGAATTCGTTCCAAACGAAGCCTCAGTTGTAGCGCTCCTCAAGGACCCTGTTATCGCGGCATGACGCCGCGTTGGTCACTTCGGGTGCGCACCGTCACCCGAAAAGTGAGTGAGTGTTACATGACGTTTGCCGACCTTCGGCTCGCCGAGCCGATCCTCCGCGCCCTTGCGGCCGAGAACTACCTGAAACCCACGCCCATCCAGGCGCAGGCGATCCCTCCCATCATGGAGGGCCGCGACGTGCTCGGATGCGCCCAGACCGGAACCGGCAAGACGGCGGCGTTCGCGCTGCCGATGCTGCACCGGTTCTCCCAGAAAGGTCCGACGAACGGGCAGAAGCGACCGATCCGCGCGCTGATCCTCTCGCCCACGCGGGAACTGGCCGTGCAGATCGACGAGAGCTTCCGCGCCTACGGCCAGCACCTGGGCCTGCGCCACACCGTCATCTTCGGCGGCGTGAGCCAGCACCACCAGGTGCAGTCGCTGCGCAACGGCACGGACATCGTCGTCGCCACGCCCGGCCGGCTGCTCGACCTGATGAACCAGGGGCACGTCGACCTGCGACACGTCGAGGTGTTCGTGCTGGATGAAGCCGACCGCATGCTCGACATGGGGTTCATCAACGACATCCGCCGGATCATCCCCAAGCTCCCGCCGAAGCGGCAGAACCTGCTGTTCAGCGCGACGATGCCGCAGGACATCCGGCAGCTCGCCGACTCGATCCTGCGCAATCCCGCAAGCGTCACCGTGACGCCCGTCGCCTCGACGGCGGACAAGATCGACCAGTCGGTCTACTTCGTCGAGAAGCGCAACAAGCCGCACCTGCTCGCGCACCTGCTGAACAACTCAGCGTTCTCGCGGGCGCTGGTCTTCACGCGCACGAAGCACGGCGCCGACCGCGTCGTCCGCCAGCTCCACAAGGCCGGGATCAGCTCCGAAGCGATCCACGGCAACAAGAGCCAAAACGCGCGGCAGCGCGCCCTGAGCAACTTCAAGACGGGCAAGACGCCGGTGCTCATCGCCAGCGACATCGCGGCGCGCGGGATCGACATTGACGACATCTCGCACGTGATCAACTTCGACCTGAGTAACGAGCCGGAGACGTACGTCCACCGCATCGGCCGAACGGCACGGGCGGGCGCGAGCGGCACGGCCGTCAGCTTTTGCGATCGCGATGAGCGGTCGTACCTCAAGGCGATCGAGCGGCTGATCCGCAAGCCGATCCGCGTCGAAGAAAACCATCCGGAATACCCCGCGTTCGATGCGAGCCAGCGTCACGCGGACG